>NZ_JBGLYK010000170.1:0-12844 GCF_047304025.1 Pseudomonas sp. Pseusp97
GTGGAGGCGGTGGCTTCCGGGGCGGCGGTGGCTCCAGCGGCGGCGGCGGTGCCTCCGGCCGCTGGTAAGCGCATACCCTTGAGCGCTACAGGGCGGCGACGCCCTGCTCTTCCTCGCGGATCGAACGCAGCACCTGGCGCTGCAGGTCGATGAAATCGGCACTGGCGGCCATGTCCTCATGGCGCGGGCGGCCGAGCTTCACGTCGAAGGTGGTCTTGATCCGCCCCGGCCCCAGGCCCATCACCACGATGCGGTCGGACAGGTAGACAGCCTCTTCCACGTCGTGGGTGACGAACATCACGGTCAGCCGGTGGGTTTCCCAGATGCGCGTGAGCAGCTCCTGCATCTGGTGGCGGGTCATGGCATCCAGCGCGCCGAACGGCTCGTCCATCAGCAGGATCTTCGGTCGGTAGGACAGCGCACGGGCAATCGCCACGCGCTGTTTCATGCCACCGGACAACTCGTTCGGGTAGGCCTCGGCGAACTTCGTCAGCTTCACCAGCGCCAGGTGCTCGTCGGCGATCTCGCGGCACTGCGCGCGGGACAGGCCAGCCGCCTTGAGGGCGAACTCGACGTTCTGCCGCGCGGTGAGCCAGGGCAGCAGGGTGTAGGACTGGAACACCACGCCACGGTCCAGGCCCGGCCCGGTGATAGGCACGCCATCCACCTTCACGCTGCCGCTGTCGAACTCCTCGAGGCCGGCGGCGATGGACAGCAGCGTGCTCTTGCCGCAACCCGAGGTGCCGACGATGGAAACGAATTCGTTGTCCGCCAGGGTCAGGTCGATGTTGCGCAGCACCTCGCGGCGCTCCTTGCCGACCGCGAAGCTCTTGTTCAGGCCACAGATTTCCAGGGTCGCCATCAGCTGCGCCTCCGGTTGTAGCGGAACAGGACCTTCTCGCCGGCGCGCATGGCCTGGTCGGTGACCAGCCCGAGGAACCCCAGCAGGAGGATGTAGCCGATGATGGTGTCAGTCTGGAAGAAGCGCTGGGACACGGTGATGCGATAGCCCAGGCCCGAGGTCGCAGCCACCAGCTCGGCCAGCACCAGCCAGGTCCAGGCCCAGCCGAGGCTGATCCGCAGGGCGTCCCAGATGCCCGGCAGCGCGCTGGGCAGGACGATCTTCAGGAGGATGCGGCGATCCGGCATGCCGAGGGTGCGGCCGAGGCCGACGAAGTCCGCCGGCACGCGCTTGATCGCGTCCATCACCATCAGCACCTGCTGGAAGAAGGTGCCGATCCAGATGATGAGGAATTTCTGGAAGTCGCTGGTGCCGGCCCAGAGGATGGTCAGCGGGACGAAGGCGACCACCGGCATGTAGCGCACGAAGTCCACCAGCGGCTCGGTGGCGGCCTTCCAGAAGCCGTAGCAGCCGGCGAACACGCCGATCACGATGGACATCGCCGAGGACACCAGGAAGGCCACGGCAATGCGGTACACGCTGACCTTCAGGTCCGCCCACAGGGTGCCGTCGGCGGCCAGCTTGAGCATGCGCGCCCAGACGTCGCCAGGCGCCGGCAGGAATATCTTCGGCACCGCGCCGCTGGCGCCGGCCAGCCACCAGAGCAGCGCCAGCAGGACGAACACGGCGCCGCCGATGAGCAGGAAATGGCGCTGCGCGATCGGCTTGCCGATGGTGAACAGCGGGTTGGCTTTGCGGACTTTCATGTCGGGCTCGGCGAGCGGAGAACGACGCGCATCAGCTCAGGGCCGGCGCGCGCCAAGTCTCGGCAGATCAATGGATCAGAGGATCAGAGCGCCTCGACGAAACGTGCGTCGATGGCCTGCGCCGGGGTGACCGGCTGCTGCAGGATGCCGGCTTCGCTGGCGGCCTTCTGGATGTGCTCGAACGAGCCTTTCTGGAAGGCGCCCTTGAGCTCGGCCTGGTTTTCCTTCACCGAGTAGAAGTGCACGCCGTCGAAGGCGCTGGTCAGCTCGGACTCATCGGCGCCCACGCCCTTGGCGATGGCGGCGCGGCCTTCGGCGCCCTTCTCGTTGTAGTGCTTGAGGCCGGCTTCCCAGCTCCTGATCAGCGCCAGCACCTGGCCGGGACGCTCCTTCAGGACTTCGTCGCGGACCACGAACACGTCGCTGATGATGCCCGGATCGTCCGAGCCCTTGTACAGCAGGTTGACCTTGGGGTTCTGCTGCTTGGCGGCGGACAGGTACGGCTCGTAGGTCACGGCGGCCGGGACTTGCCCGGCGATCAGCGCGCTGCCGGCGTTGGCGGCGGGCATCGGCACCGGCTGCACGTCGGCGATGGTCAGGCCGGCCTTGCGCAGGGCGCTGTGCAGGAGGATGTCGCTGGTGGTGCCTTCTTCGTAGGCGACCTGCTTGCCCTTGAGGTCGGTCAGGGTCTTGATCGACGGATCGACGATCAGCGCGTCGGCGCTGGTGCTCTGGTCCAGCAGCAGGACGATCTTCACCGGCAGGCCGGCGGCGACCATGGCCATGGCGGTGTGGGTGGCGAGGTTGCCGCCGTCGATCTGGCCGCTGGCGAGGGCGGCGTTCATGTCCTTGTCTTCGGTGAAGTTGACCAGCTCGACCTGCTCCAGGCCATTGGCCTTGAAGGCGCCGGCCTGTTCGGCGACGTACCACTGGCCGTAGCCCAGCCAGGGCTGCATGCCCATCTTGAAGGTGCCGGCCTCGGGCTTGGTGTCGGCCTTGATCGCGGCGGCTTGCGCGGCGCCGGCCAGCAGCAGGCTGGCACAGGTGGCCACGGCCAGTTGGCGCAGCGCGGATGCGAAGGTGGTGTGCATGGTCTCTCCCCGGTCGTTGTTCTGATGCAGTCAGCCTGCAAGATCGGCGGGGAGCAGCGTCGGCCCATGCCCGCCGTGGGCGGGCACAGGCTCACATTCAATCGACGCAAATGCAAAGGTTTTCGCCGCGGTTCGGCTTGGCTCCGGGCACGCTGGCAATCACCTTGGCGAGTCAGCCGTCAGGGCTGCGGAATGGCGTCGTCCTTGAACTGGTCCTTGATGTATTTGATCTCGGTGCGCCCGTGGGGCGCCGGCTGGCCGTCCGGGCCGATGTTGACGAAGACCATCTTGTCGACCGTGAGGATGCTCTTGCGGGTGATCTTGTTGCGCACTTCGCAGGTCAGGGTGATCGAGGTGCGACCGAACTCGGTGGCGGTGATGCCCAGCTCGATGATGTCGCCCTGGCGTGCGGAGCTGACGAAGTTGATCTCCGAGATGAACTTGGTGACCACGCGCTGGTTGCCCAGCTGGACGATGGCGTAGATCGCCGCTTCTTCGTCGATCCACTTCAGAAGGCTGCCGCCGAACAGGGTGCCGTTCGGGTTGAGGTCTTCAGGCTTGACCCATTTGCGGGTATGGAAATTCATGGAAGCTCCTTCTTGGGAGGTTGCGCCTCGTGAGCGCGATGACGGGGAAAGCCCCGCCGGCTGTGCAAGTCTGGACCCGGCCGGCGCCCGCCGGCTTGCCATGGCTCAGCCAAGGCCAGCTTCGGCGCGGTAGCGCGCCGCCTCGTCGACCAGCCAGTCGCGGAAAGCGCCCAGGGTCGCCGACTCCACCTTGCGTTCGGGAATCATCAGGTAATAGGCGTTCTCGCTCAAATAGGCATGTTGCATCGGCACGATCAGCCGGCCGTCTGCCAGTTCCTGCTGGATCAGCATCGGCGGGATCAGCGCCACGCCCATGCCGTGCATGGCCGCCTGGGCGAGCATGGAGAACAGCTCGTAGCGGGTGCCGCTCATGTCGTGCGACACGCTCATGCCCAGGGAGCCGAACCACTGGCGCCAAGCATAGGGCCGGGTGGTCTGCTGCATCAGCGGCAGCTCGGCGATCTGCGCGGCGGACAATTCCAGCTGCCCGCCGAGCAGCTCGGGGCTGCACACCGGCACCGGGTTCTCGTGCATGAGGAAGTTGGCGACCGTACCGGACCATACACCATCGCCGAAATACAGCGCGGCGTCGAACTCGGTGTCGGCGAAGAGGAAAGGCCGGGTGCGGTTGGTCAGGTTGACCGTGACTTCCGGGTGCAGGCGCTTGAAGTCCTTCAGCCGCGGCAGCAGCCACTGGGTGGCGAAGGTCGGCACCACCGCCAGCTCCAGCGTGCCACCGCCCTGCTGCCCCATCACCGCCAGGGTGTCGCGCTCCACGGCGTCCAGGCGCTGGGCGACGCGACGGCTGTAGTTGAGCCCCGCCTCGGTCAGCTTCACCCCGCGCCGCGAGCGGCGGAACAGCTCGACGCCGAGGAACTCCTCCAGCGTGGCGATCTGCCGGCAGATGGCGCTCTGGGTCAGCGAAAGCTCGTCGGCAGCCTTGGTGAAGCTCTCGTGGCGGGCGGCGGATTCGAAGGCGACCAGCGCGGCGGTGGTCGGTATCTTGCGGCGCATCGAATGCCTCTTCGGAATATCGTGATGCACAGAATTGGCCAGGAACGCCCGACATAGAAGGAATTCCGGAAAAACTCGCATCAACCTGGCGATTACGGAGTGACAAAATAGCACAACAGCGTGCGAATTAGTCGGTTGCCCGGCTTCCCGACGGCTGACTAGGATGGCCCGCACCGAGCCCGCCTAGACTTGTGCGGGTCATTCACCGTCTGCGTTCGAGGTTTCTCCATGGCGACCAAAGCAAGCTTCAACTGGGAAGATCCGCTGCTGCTGGATCAGCAACTCACCGAAGAAGAGCGCATGGTGCGCGACAGCGCCCAGCAGTTCGCCCAGGACAAGCTGGCCCCGCGCGTGCTGGAAGCCTTCCGCCACGAGCAGACCGACCCTGCGATCTTCCGCGAGATGGGCGAAACCGGCCTGCTCGGCGCGACCATTCCCGAGCAATACGGCGGCAGCGGCCTGAACTACGTGTGCTACGGCCTGATCGCCCGTGAAGTCGAGCGCATCGACTCCGGCTACCGCTCGATGATGAGCGTGCAGTCCTCCCTGGTCATGGTGCCGATCAACGAGTTCGGCAACGAAGCCACCAAGCAGAAATACCTGCCGAAGCTCGCCAGCGGCGAATACATCGGCTGCTTCGGCCTGACCGAGCCGGACCACGGCTCCGACCCGGGCTCGATGATCACCCGCGCCAAGAAAGTCGACGGCGGCTATCGCCTGACCGGCGCCAAGATGTGGATCACCAACAGCCCGATCGCCGACGTCTTCGTGGTCTGGGCCAAGGACGACGAAGGCCAGATCCGCGGCTTCGTCCTGGAAAAAGGCTGGGAAGGCCTGTCGGCCCCGGCGATCCACGGCAAGGTCGGCCTGCGCGCCTCGATCACCGGCGAGATCGTGATGAACAACGTGTTCTGCCCGGAAGAGAACGCCTTCCCGGACGTGCGCGGCCTGCGCGGTCCGTTCACCTGCCTGAACTCCGCCCGCTACGGCATCTCCTGGGGCGCCCTGGGTGCCGCCGAAGCCTGCTGGCATACCGCTCGCCAGTACACCCTGGACCGCAAGCAGTTCGGCCGCCCGCTGGCCGCCAACCAGCTGATCCAGAAGAAACTGGCCGACATGCAGACCGACATCGCCCTCGCCCTGCAAGGCTGCCTGCGCCTGGGCCGGATGAAGGACGAAGGCACCGCCGCCGTCGAAATCACCTCGATCATGAAGCGCAACAGCTGCGGCAAGGCCCTGGACATCGCCCGCATGGCCCGCGACATGCTCGGCGGCAACGGCATCTCCGACGAGTTCGGTGTTGCCCGCCACCTGGTCAACCTGGAAGTGGTGAACACCTACGAAGGTACCCACGACGTCCACGCGCTGATCCTCGGCCGCGCTCAGACTGGCATCCAGGCCTTCTTCTAAGCTAGCGCCCGCGCCAGCCCGACTCTCATCAAGAGCCGGGTTGGCGACCGATTTACCTCTCGCCCGAGAGGCCCCGGGGAGGACCGTGGCGTCCCCGCACTGCGCCCTCCCCGCCCCTTTTCACGTTGCAGGTGATTGCATGTCCGGCGCCCTTTCGCATATCCGTGTCCTCGACCTCTCCCGCGTTCTCGCCGGTCCCTGGGCCGGGCAGATCCTCGCCGACCTCGGCGCGGAAGTGATCAAGATCGAGCGCCCCGGCAGCGGCGACGACACCCGCGCCTGGGGCCCGCCGTTCCTCAAGGACGCGGACGGCCGCGACACCAGCGAAGCGGCGTACTACCTGTCGGCGAACCGCAACAAGAAATCCCTGACCATCGACTTCACCCAGCCCGAAGGCCAGCGCCTGGTGCGTGAACTCGCCGCGCAGTCGGACATCGTGCTGGAGAACTTCAAGGTCGGCGGCCTGAAAGCCTACGGCCTGGACTACGAGTCGCTGAAAGCGCTGAACCCGAAGCTGATCTACTGCTCGATCACCGGCTTCGGCCAGTTCGGCCCCTACGCCAAGCGCGCCGGCTACGACTTCATGATCCAAGGCCTGGGCGGCCTGATGAGCCTGACCGGCCGCTCCGACGCCGAGGAAGGCGCAGGTCCCGTGAAAGTCGGCGTCGCGCTGACCGATATCCTCACCGGCCTGTATTCGTCCACCGCGATCCTCGCCGCCCTCGCCCACCGCGACGTCAGCGGCATCGGCCAGCACATCGACATGGCGCTGCTGGACGTGCAGGTCGCCTGCCTGGCCAACCAGACCCTGAACTACCTGACCACCGGCAACCCGCCGCGTCGCCTGGGCAACGCGCACCCGAACATCGTGCCGTATCAGGACTTCCCGACCGCCGACGGCGACCTCATTCTCACCGTCGGCAACGATGGGCAATTCCGCAAGTTCGCCGAACTGGCGGGCCACCCGGAATGGGCCACCGACGAGCGCTTCGCCACCAACCAGGCGCGCGTGGCGCACCGCGAGGTGCTGATCCCGCTGATCCGCCAGGCCACCGTGATGCGCACCACCGCCGAGTGGATCACGCTGCTGGAACAGGCCAGCGTGCCATGCGGCCCGATCAACGACCTGGCGCAGGTCTTCGCCGACCCGCAGGTGATCGCCCGCGGCCTGCGCGTGGACCTGCCGCACCCGCTGGCCGGCAGCGTGCCGCAGGTGGCCAGCCCGATCCGCCTGTCCGAGACCCCGGTGCAATACCGCAACGCCCCGCCGACCCTCGGCCAGCACACGCAGGAAATCCTCGAAGGCGTGCTCGGCCTGGACCAGGCGGCCATCGGCAAGCTGCGCGACGCTGGCGTCATCTGACTCCCGCCACCTTGCAATGAATCACTGGTAGGGCGAATAGCGCTCCAGGCGTTATCCGCCGCCCGTCGGCTCCAAAGCCCGGAGCGGCGGATAAGGCGTGCCGCCTTATCCGCCCTACGACTGACTATCGGCGCCCCTCCTACGGGCGCCCAACGATCCCCGAACGTCGCCCGCGCCAGGGTTTTCACGGCCCCTGGCGCGGGCGCGGCGGGGATCCCGGCCGCGATCCATTGCGCGAACGCGACCAAAAGCCTTTGGCTTGTCATGCGCCATGGCTATAATCCGCAGGCTTCAATAACGACCGGCACTGCCCGGTCGTTCCCGCCACCTGTCCGAGGGGCGCTGCAGCAGGTCGATTCGCTTCGGCTTGTCAGGCTCGGATGGGGCGCGTCACGGTCGGCATCCGCCGATCGCCAAACGCATCAACGGCGCCCATTCGCAGACAACGAATGGAGAGTTACGCATGAGCGCTGTCATGACGCCTGCCGGTTTCACCGACTACAAAGTCGCCGACATTTCCCTGGCCGCCTGGGGCCGCCGCGAGCTGATCATCGCCGAGTCCGAAATGCCGGCTCTGACGGGCCTGCGCCGCAAGTACGCCGCCAGCCAGCCGCTGAAAGGCGCGAAGATCCTCGGCTGCATCCACATGACCATCCAGACCGGGGTACTGATCGAGACCCTGACCGCACTGGGCGCCGAAGTGCGCTGGTCGTCCTGCAACATCTTCTCCACCCAGGACCAGGCCGCCGCCGCCATCGCCGCCGCCGGCATCCCGGTGTTCGCCTGGAAAGGCGAGACGGAAGCCGAGTACGAGTGGTGCATCGAGCAGACCATCCTCAAGGACGGCCAGCCGTGGGACGCCAACATGGTGCTGGACGACGGCGGTGACCTGACCGAGATCCTGCACAAGAAATACCCGCAGATGCTCGAGCGCATCCACGGCATCACCGAAGAGACCACCACCGGCGTGCACCGCCTGCTCGACATGCTCAAGGCCGGCACCCTGAAAGTCCCGGCGATCAACGTCAACGACGCTGTCACCAAGAGCAAGAACGACAACAAGTACGGTTGCCGTCACAGCCTGAACGACGCCATCAAGCGCGGCACCGACCACCTGCTGTCGGGCAAGCAGGCCCTGGTGATCGGCTACGGCGACGTGGGCAAGGGTTCCGCCCAGTCCCTGCGCCAGGAAGGCATGATCGTCAAGGTCTCGGAAATCGACCCGATCTGCGCCATGCAGGCCTGCATGGACGGCTTCGAGCTGGTTTCCCCGTACAAGAACGGCCTGAACGACGGCACCGAAGCCAGCGTCGACGCAGCCCTGCTGGGCAAGATCGACCTGATCGTCACCACCACCGGCAACGTCAACGTCTGCGACGCCGGCATGCTCAAAGCGCTGAAGAAGCGCGCCGTGGTGTGCAACATCGGTCACTTCGACAACGAGATCGACACCGCCTTCATGCGCAAGAACTGGGCGTGGGAAGAGGTCAAGCCGCAGGTGCACAAGATCCACCGCACCGGCGCTGGCGACTTCGACCCGGCCAACGACGACTACCTGATCCTGCTGGCCGAAGGCCGTCTGGTGAACCTGGGCAACGCCACCGGCCACCCGAGCCGCATCATGGACGGCTCCTTCGCCAACCAGGTGCTGGCGCAGATCTTCCTGTTCGAGCAGAAGTACGCCGACCTCTCTGCCGAGAAGAAAGCCGAGCGCCTGACCGTCGAAGTGCTGCCCAAGAAACTCGACGAAGAAGTGGCCCTGGAAATGGTCAAAGGCTTCGGTGGCGTCGTCACCCAGCTGACCCCGAAACAGGCCGAGTACATCGGTGTAACCGTGGAAGGCCCGTTCAAGCCGGACACCTACCGCTACTGATGTACCAGGGGGCAGACGAGCAATCGTCTGCCCTCTTTGCCATCTGGTGCCCCATGGATCTGCAGGACAGCTACAACCAGGCCTGGCTCTTCGCCGCCGGCGCTCACGCCGGACAGACGCTGACCGGCTCGACGCTGCCCTACGCGGTCCACCTGGCGATGGTGGCCAACGAAGTGATGGCGGCCGACCGCGAAGCGCCCATCCAGCGCCTGGCGGAGACCGTCCAGATCGCCCTGCTGCACGATGTGCTCGAAGACACCGCGGTGCCCTTCGAGGAACTGCAGACGCGTTTCGGCAAGTTCGTCGCCGAAGGTACGCAATGCCTGAGCAAGGTGGTGAATGGCGAGAAGTTGCCATTGCACATTTACCTCGAAAGGCTGGCGACCGCCGCGCCGCAGTATGCGATCGTCAAGCTGTGCGACCGGATAACCAACCTGCTGCCGCCACCCTCGACCTGGGCGCGGAGCAGGATCGCCGACTACCACGCGGAGTCGCAGCGCATCCTGGACGCCCTCGGCCATGCGCACGAGCCCAGCGCCGAGCGACTGCGCACGAAGATAGACAACTACCGCCGTTACTTCTGAAGTCGACGGCACATGCCGGCAGCCACGCGATGACGCGGCGCCGAAGGAACGACCATGAGTCAGAAAGAACGCCGTTTCAGCTTCGAGTTCTTCCCCGCCAAGACCGAAGCCGGCCATGAAAAACTGCTGGCCACCGCGCGCCAGCTGGCCGCGAAAAAGCCCGACTTCTTCTCCTGCACCTACGGTGCCGGCGGCTCCACTCGCGACCGCACGCTGACCACCGTGCTGCAGCTGGACGGCGAAGTGCAGGTACCGACCGCACCGCACCTGTCCTGCGTCGGCGACACCAAGGGCGAATTGCGCGCCCTGCTGGCGCACTACAAGGATGCCGGCATCCGCCGCATCGTCGCCTTGCGCGGCGACCTGCCCTCGGGCATGGGCATGGCCAGCGGCGAGCTGCGCTACGCCAACGAACTGGTGGACTTCATCCGCGCCGAAACCGGCGATCACTTCCACATCGAAGTTGCCGCCTATCCGGAAGTTCACCCACAAGCGCGCAATTTCGAGGATGATCTGGCGAATTTCGTGCGCAAGGTCAAAGCCGGCGCCGACTCTGCCATCACACAATACTTCTTCAACGCCGACAGCTACTTCCATTTTGTCGAGCGTGCGGAGAAACTCGGTGTCAGCATTCCGGTCGTACCGGGTATCATGCCGATCACCAACTACACCAAACTGGCCCGCTTCTCCGACGCCTGTGGCGCGGAAATCCCCCGCTGGATTCGCAAGCAGCTGGAAGCCTACGGCGACGACATCGCCAGCATCCAGGCCTTTGGTGAGCAGGTCATCACCGACATGTGCGAACGCCTCCTCGAAGGCGGAGCACCCGGTCTGCATTTCTACACCCTGAACCAGGCTGAACCCAGCCTGGCGCTCTGGAACAACCTCAAGCTCCCCCGCTGAGGATCATTGCTCCGGGCTTACCGTCCGCGATCCCGGCCAGCGCAACGCCGGCGTATCGTGGACGGGGTGCTTCCAGCCAACGGCTGAGCGCTCGCCCCGAGCCTGAAATCACGCGCCCTCGAGCCGGCAGGTCGCCGGCCTACAGGAACCCCGCATGTCCTTTACTTCCCTCGGTCTCTCCGAGGCCCTGGCTGGCGCCGTTGAAGCCGCCGGCTACGCGCGCCCCACTCCCGTCCAGGAACGCGCCATCCCCGCCGTACTGCAAGGCCGCGACCTCATGGTTGCCGCCCAGACCGGCACCGGCAAGACCGGCGGCTTCGCCCTCCCGGTGCTCGAACGCCTGTTCCCCGAAGGCCACCCGGACCGCGAACACCGCCATGGCCCGCGCCAGGCCCGCGTCCTGGTACTGACCCCGACCCGCGAGCTGGCTGCCCAGGTGCACGACAGCTTCAAGATCTATGCCCGCGACCTGCCCCTGAAAAGCGCCTGCATCTTCGGCGGCGTCGGCATGAATCCGCAGGTCCAGGCGATGTCCAAGGGCGTCGATGTCCTGGTCGCCTGTCCCGGCCGCCTGCTCGACCTGATCGGCCAGGGCAGCGTCGACCTGTCCCGCGTGGAAATCCTCGTCCTCGACGAAGCCGACCGCATGCTCGACATGGGCTTCATCCATGACGTGAAGAAGGTCCTCGCCAAGCTTCCGGCCAAGCGCCAGAACCTGCTGTTCTCGGCGACCTTCTCGAAAGACATCATCGACCTCACCAACAAGCTCCTGCACAACCCGGAGCGCATCGAGGTCACCCCGCCGAACACCACCGTCGAGCGCATCGAACAACGGGTGTTCCGCATTCCGTCGGTACAGAAGCGCGCCCTGCTCGCGCACCTGGTGACCATGGGCGCCTGGGAGCAGGTGCTGGTGTTCACCCGCACCAAGCACGGCGCCAACCGCCTCGCCGAATACCTGACCAAGCATGGCCTGCCGGCCGCCGCGATCCACGGCAACAAGAGCCAGAACGCGCGCACCAAGGCCCTGGCCGACTTCAAGGCCAACGACGTGCGCATCCTGGTCGCCACCGACATCGCCGCCCGCGGCCTGGACATCGACCAGTTGCCCCACGTGGTCAACTACGAGCTGCCCAACGTCGAGGAAGACTACGTTCACCGCATTGGCCGTACCGGCCGCGCCGGTCGCACCGGTGAAGCCATCTCGCTGGTGGCGCCGGACGAGGACAAGCTGCTCAAGGCCATCGAACGCCTGACCAAGCAGCGCATCCCCGATGGCGACATGCAGGGCTTCGATCCCGACGCCGTGCTGCCGGAAGTCCAGCAGCCCGAGCCGAAGGAAGCTCCCCAGCGCCAGCCGCGCAAGGACAAGGCCAAGCGCGGCGAGCGCAAGGACCGCAACAAGGACAAGCCGCAGGCCGAGGAGCAGCAGAACGCAGCCCCTGCCGCTGAAGGCGAAGCCGCCGACGGCGACAAACCGGCCGGCAAGCGCCGCCGTCGCGGCGGTCGCGGCAAGAAGAAGGGCGACGGCCAGGGCGGCGACGCTCAGCCGAACGCCAATGCTCAGGCTCGTGAGCCGCGCGAACCGCGCGAGCCCCGTCCGCCGCGCCAGCAGAAAGAGCAGCAGGGCCAGGGCGGCCAGCAGCAGGCCAAGCCGGCTCGCGCACCGAAGGTCGATGGCAACCGCGATCCGGAAGAATTCCTCGACGACGACTTCGACAACTTCGGCAATCGCGCCGACTACGTCAGCCCGTTCCCGGACAAGGACCAGCAACGCGGCCAGCGCCGCCGTGGCGGTCAGGGGCAAGCTCAAGGCCAGAACCAGGGTCAGGGCCAGCAACGCGCCCGCGGCCAAGGTGGTCAGGGCGGCGGCCAGGGCGGAAGCGGCCAAGGCCGCAGCCAGGGTCAGGGACAAGGCCAGGGCCGTGCCGCCAAGAAGCCTAACGGCGGCGGTCGCACCCAGGGCCAAGGCCAGGGCGGCAACGCCCAGGGCAAGGCTGGCCAGCGCAAGCGCGGCGGCAAAGCTCCGGCCTCGCGCATGAACGACGCCCCGCTGCGCGAGCCGAGCGAGTACGGCGCCGCCAAGCCGACCCGCCAGCCGGTAGTGATCAACAAGCGCGACCTGGTCCGCACCGACCGCTTCCCGACGCCGGAGCAGCTGGAAGAGCTGGAACCGCGCCGCAAGACCGAGCGCCCTGCGCTGCTGACCCGCAACCGCGACTGACGCAGTCGAAGAAACCGCCCTCCGGGGCGGTTTCTTTTTGCCTGGGATTTGTCGCCGGAATCGCTTTTCGCAGGAGCGAGCTTGCTCGCGAACAAGCCCCGCTGCGGACTCTGTTCGCGAGCAAGCT
>NZ_JBGLYK010000171.1:0-12793 GCF_047304025.1 Pseudomonas sp. Pseusp97
GCGCAGCCGCGCCTCGGCCTCGGCCATGCGGCCTTCGCGGCGCTCCAGCTGGGACTGGAGCATCTCCACGTTGCGCGGCAGTTGCGGCGAACACTCCGGCGGGGTGGCCGGCTGGTCGCCGGTGTAGGTGTCGCGCAGACGCTCAAGCCAGGCGGTAGCCAGTTCGACCTGGCCCTGACCGAGCCAGAGCTCGCATTTGATCAGGGTAATGGCCGACAGGTAGTAGACCGGCGGCACGTCCCACACGTGCATCATCCGCTCGACCTCGGCGAGGTGGGCGAAGGCGCGGGTGTAGTTGCCCAGCCGCCCTTCCAGGCTGGCCAGCACGCAGAAGCCGATCACCAGGCTGATGTCGCGGCAGGCACGAGCCTCCTCGATGCCGGCCTTCAGGCATCTGCGCGCCTCGTCCGGCTGCAGCGCGAGGCTGCGCAGGTAGCCCTGGTAAAGCATCAGCCGTCCACGCACCGCGTAGCGGCGCTGCGAGGACAGGCCGGACAACCGCGCCAGTCCCTGACGCACTTCGTCCTCGGCGCGCAGCACCTCGCCACGCGCCTGCAGCACGCGGGCGCGGTCGTAATGCACCATGGCCTCGAACAACGGATTGCCGAAGCGTTGCGCCAGCTCCAGCGCCTCTCGGTTAAGCCCCCGCGCGCGCCACAGGTCGTCCCGCACGATGGCGATATTGCTCAAGGTCGACAGGCACAGCAGGCGCGGGCCGAAGCGTTCCGGGCCGAGGCCGTGCATGGCTTCCTCGCAGTGCCGCTCGGCCGCTTCGATCTCGCCGCGACCACGGGCAATCACTCCCGCCAGGGCCTGCCACTGGGCGAGCAGGTCGCGCTGGGTGGTGATGTCGGCGGCGGGCAGGAAGCGCGACAACTGCGTGGCCAGCTCCTCGGCCGCGTCCAGCTGACAGGCCAGCGCCAGCGCCCAGCTGTACAGCACGACCAGGCGCGGCGTGCTGGCCAGCAGGCTGTCGGGCAGGTCCATCTTCCAGCGCAGCAGCGTGGCGACATTCTGCTCGGCCAGCAGTTGCTCCTCGGACAAGCTCTGCACCAGGCTCGCCGCGACTTCCGGGTGGCCGGCGCGCAGGGCCTGCTCCACGGCGTCATCGAACAATCCCTGGGCGCTGAACCAGCGGCACGCGCGCAGGTGCAGCGCGGCGGCCGAAGGCCCGGAAGCGGGCAGCGGACGCGCCAGCAGCAGGTCGGAAAACAGGTGGTGATAACGGAACCACTGGCCCTGCTCGTCCAGCGGCACGAGGAATACCTGGTGCTGCTGCAGATGCCGCAGGATGGCGGCGCTGTCATGGGAGTCGCGCAGGGAATCGCACAGCTCGGCGGAGAAGCGTTCGAAGCGCGCGGTCTGGGCGAGGAAGATCTGGACCTCCGGCGACTGCTTGTCGATCACCTCTTCCAGCAGGTAGTCGCGGATCAGCTCTTCGGCGCCATGCACCGAAAGATCCGGCACATTGGCCGCCAGTTCGTCGCCATGGGCCAGCAGCCACAGGCGCAGGCCGGCGATCCAGCCTTCGCTGCGCTCGACCAGGTTGTCGAGGGCGTTGTCGTCCAGGTGCGCACCGTTGGCCGAGACCAGCTGCGCGGTTTCCTCGACGGTCAGGCGCAGGTCCTGCTCGGTGAATTCCAGCAACTGGCGCGACAGGCGCAGGCGCGCCAGGTGCCAGTCCGGTCGCTGGCGGCTGGTGACCAGCACCACCAGGCCGGCGGGCTGGTGATTGAGCAGGAACTGCAGGCAGCGGTCGAGCACCGCGCCCTGGGCCAGGTGGTAGTCGTCCAGTACCAGCAGCAGCGGACGGTCGACGGACAGGCTGTCCACCAGTTCGTCGAGCAGGTCGTCGAGCCAGGCTTCGAAGGCGAACGGCTGGTGGCGCTGGCGCATCTTCAGCAGGGCCAGGGCTTCCTCGCCAAGGGTGGGGAAATGCAGGCGCAGGCCCTCGAGCAGGCGTTCGAGGAAGCGCCCGGGGTCGCTGTCCCTGGCGCTGAGCCCCAGCCACAGGCTGCGCCATTGCTCTTCCAGCGTCTGACAGAACTCGATGGCCAGCGAGCTCTTGCCGAACCCGGCCGGCGCGGACACCAGGATCAGCCGCCCCTCCAGCCCCGCCGCCATGCGCTGGCACAGGCGCGAACGGGCAACGTGGCCATGCGGCAGCGGCGGCCGAAAGAAGCGGCTGCCGGCCGTACCGGGCGGTACAGGGGTCAGACTGGGCAGAGTCGAGAAGTCGGTCATCGGCCTGGCTATTGCTCTAGCTCTTGTAGCGGTCAACGAAGGTCGCACTGTCGACCGAGCCTAGCCGCTCGCGAACGGGAATAGAAGCCGATTTTGTTACCTTTGCTCACAAGATGACTGGAAGGCATCTGACATTCCGCCCTCCATTCATCTGACAGATGATTCGCCATAAAAAAACCGGCCCGAAGGCCGGTCTTTTCTCACCGCGGAACCACCCGTGGGGTCGGGGGATCAGCGCACGCCTTCCTGGCGAAGCGCTGCCGGGGTGAAGTCGCTTTCCGAGGCGCTGTAGTTGAAGTCGTAGGCGGATTTCTCCTCGTTCTTCAGGCCCAGCACCAGGTAACGACCGGACAGCAGGTCATACAGGGTTTCCGCGGTGTACCACGGTACCTGGTAGTTGTAGTAGTACTGGTTGAACGCCTCGGCCACGCGCCACAGGGTGCCGCGACCGTCGTAATGGTCGATGGCCACGGCCTGCCAGGTGTCCTCGTCGATGTAGAAGTCACGCTTGGCGTAGATGTGGCGCTCGCCCGGCTTCAGGGTGGCGGTCACGTGCCACACGCGGTGCAGCTCGTAGCGCGACAGGTCCTGGTTCAGGTGGCCGGCCTTGATGATGTCCGAATACTTCAGCTTCGGATCGTCCATCTTGTAGTTGTTGTACGGGATGTACAGCTCCTGCTTGCCCACCAGTTTCCAGTCGTAGCGATCCGGCGCGCCGTTGTACATGTCCAGGTTGTCGGACGTGCGCAGGCCGTCGGCGGCGGTACCCGGGCCGTCGTAGGAAACCTGCGGGGCGCGGCGAACGCGGCGCTGGCCGGCGTTGTAGAGCCAGGCCAGGCGCGGTTCCTTCACTTGGTCGAGGGTCTCGTGCACCAGCAGAACGTTACCGGCCAGGCGCGCCGGCGCGGTCACACGCTGCTTGAAGTAGAACAGCACGTTGCTCGGCTTGCTGGCGTCGTAGTCCTTCAGGTCGGTGCGGAAGACGAATTCGTCCTGGAAGTACACCAGCGAGTAGGAGCCGTTGACCTGCGGAGTGGCCTGGGTGACCAGGCGACGCACGTGGCCGCCGCGATAGCGGGTGATGTGGTTCCAGATGACTTCCAGGCCATCCTTCGGAATCGGGAAGGGGTTGGCTACCTGGAAGTTCTCCAGGCCGTTGCCGCCCTGGAGCAGCTTGGTGGTAGTGGCGTTCTTCCTGGTCGCCTCCAGCACGTTGGCCGGCACGGTGGCGGTACGGTGCGACGGGTACACCGGCATCTTGTAGGTGTCGGGGTAGCGCTTGAACATGGCTTGCTGGCCGGGGGTCAGCTTGTCCTTGTACTGGTCCATGTTCTGCGCGGTGATGGTGAACAGCGGCTTCTCGCTGGCGAACGGGTCGCTGAGGAAGCCCTTGCTGTCGGCAGTGCCGGCGTTCTTGGGCAGGCCGCCGGTCCAGGCCGGGATCGAGCCGTCCGCGTTGCCGGCCTTTTCCGCGCCCATCGGGGTCAGCGTGGTGCCGAGCTTGGCCGCTTCGTCGGCAGAGACGGCCGCCATCACCTGGGAGGCGATGAGGCTGAGCGCCAGGGCGCCCGTGTGCAGCAGGATCTTTGTTGTTCTCATTCGTTTATCGTCCTCGTTGAGTCTTTGCCCACCGCGATGGCCGCCTTTGCAACAGCGCATCGCGGGTCTTGTCTGCTGCCCCGGGCGACGGGTCACCCGGCCGCCGGGATGGCCCGCCGCGAGGGCGGGCCGCTTGCCGGTTGAACGGCCGGCTTAGAAGGTCACACCGAAGCTCAGGCTGACGAAGTCACGGTCGTCGACGGTGGAGTACTTGCCGTCGAAGTAGTTGGTGTACGCCAGGCTTGCGGTGTAGGTGTTCAGGTAGTCGGCGTCGATACCCAGGCTGACCGCCTTGCGGCCTTCCTCGAAGTTGCCGCCGGGGCCGGGGGAGTAGCCGTCCACGTCGTGGGACCAGGCCACGTTGGGCTTGAGGTTCACGCCGGCGAACACGTCGTTGTAGTCCCAGATCGCGCGAGCGCGGTAACCCCAGGAGTCGGCGGTGGTGAAGCCATCGCTCTCGCATTTGCGCGACACGTTGTTCTGCGGACCGGCGCCCAGGGTGGAGGCGTTCAGCGCTTCGCAGGTCGGACGGCCGTTGAGGCTGCCGTTCAGCGGGCCGGGACCGAACACCGGGTCACGGCCGTAGCGCGCATCGTTCTGGCTTTCCAGGCCGCCGACGTGGGTCCAGCCGACTTCGCCCACCAGGGTCAGACGCTCGGCGCCCATGACCTGGTCGAAGAAGTGGGTGAAGGTGGTCTGCAGCTGAGTGATTTCCTTGCGGCGGTAGCCGTGCAGGTCCTGGCCGGCGGTGCCGGTCAGCACGGAGGCGTTGTCGTAGACGTGATTGCCGCCGATGGAGACCGGGTCCAGGCCCGAGTACAGGATGTCGGTGGTGTTCAGCTGCACCGGAGCGTTCGGCCGGTAGCTGATTTCGCCCTGCCAGGCGGTGCCGGTGGGCAGCGTGGTGGAGAAGCTCAGGCCGTACAGGCGGATGTCTTCGGGGTACTCGATGAAGTAGCTGGAGTTGCCCGCCATCGCCGCCGCGCCGGCCTGGGCCGCCAGGGTCGGGCTGATCGCCGCGATGTTGGTGATCAGTTGGTTGATCTGGGTGACCTTGGAGGCGTCGGCGCCACGGCCGGAGAAGATCGGCAGGCGGCTGTGGTAGTTCATGTAGTAGCCGCCGAACTCGGTGTTCAGGCTGTCGGCGAAGTACTTCAGCGAGAGGCCGTACTGGCCGCTGTCGCGGGCATCGCGGTCCGGGCCGCGCTTGACCACCAGGCCTTCGTTCCACGGCGACGGGGTCACGGCCAGGTTCGGGCCGAGCAGGCCGTTCAGGGTACGGATCGAAGCGGCGTTGTTGGTCAGCACTGCCAGGTTCTGGGTGCAACCGTCAGCCACCACGTCCGGCTGGGAGAAGAAGGTACCGCAGTTGTCGACCGCGGTCTGGTCCCACTCCAGCTGGTAGAAGCCTTCGGCGGAGAGGTTCTCGGTGAGGTTCTGCGAGAGATAGAACATGTTCACCGGCACCAGGGCTTCCTTGATCTCGGAGCCCGGGCGGCGGAAGGCGGTGACGTCGAACGGGTTGATCACGCTGATGCCGTTCTGGATGAAAGTGCTCTCGCCCCAGTTCACCACCTGCTTGCCCAGGCGCACGGTGCCCGGCAGTTCGCCGATGTTGTAGTTGTGGTAGATGAAGGCGTCGAGCAGTTGCGCGCCGGAGGCCTGGGCGGCTTCCTTGCGGTTGTGATCGGACAGCGGCTTGAACTCGGTGTTCTCGTCCTTCTGCTCGAAGTCGTACCAGTACTTGCCGCGCAGGAAGACGCCAGTGTCCTGGTATTTCAGCTCGAGGTCGTGGATGCCCTTGAAGATCTTCGAGAAGGTCTTGCCGGCCTTGTAGTTCAGGTGACCATCGTCGGAGGTCTGGGAAAGGCCCTTGCCGCCGTTGTTCACGCCGATGAGATTGCTGTTCGGATTCTCGGTCGACCAGCTGGCCCCCACGGACAGCGTCGAGTCGAACGACCCTTCGATTTCCCCGATGTTGAAGCTGACTGCGGAGGCCGGAGCCGCCAGCGAGGACGCCAGGCTGACCGCCAGCGGCAACCGCGCCAGCCGCCAGATATGTTGCATGGTTTTCATCGACGCTACTCCATGTGTTTTTTGTTATGAGTAGTGGCGACTATAGCCAGCGTCCTACGGTGCTTGATCGCTCGAAAGTGTGATTTCTCTTACAAAAGGCCCTGACTAGACGCTTGCGCAGGCCCGAGGCGGCGTGATCACTGGGCTGCGCCGTGCCCAGCGCTTGCTTGGCGCGGCGCCCCGAAACCGTGACCCGCCGGTCGTCGGTCACACCGTGGAGAGGAAGGCGCTGCCGGCCTCCTGCCATTGGGCGATGTCTACCCGGATACGCTTCTTGTCGAGCTTGCCGACGCTGGTCTTGGGAACTTCAGTAACAACGGCGATCTGCGAAGGGATCGCCCACTTGTTGATGTGACCCTGCTCGACGAAAGGCTTGAGGTGTTCGCGCAGCGCCTTGGCATCCAGCGCCTGGCCCTCGCGCAGCACCAGCAGGGCGAACGGGCGCTCGCCCCACTGCGGGTCGGGCACGCCGACCACCGCCACCTCGCGCACAGCCGGGTGACGGCTGATGAGGTCTTCCAGTTCCAGCGACGACAGCCACTCGCCGCCGGTCTTGATCACGTCCTTGATACGGTCGCGGATATCGATGAAGCCCATGCCGTCCAGGGTCGCCACGTCGCCGGTGTGCATCCAGCCGCCGGCCCACAGCTCCTCGCCCTTCTCCGGTTCGCGGAAATACCCCTGGGTCAGCCAGGGCGCGCGCAGCACCAGTTCCCCCTGGGATTCGCCATCGGCCGGCAGGAACCCGCCGTGCTCGTCCATGATCGCCGCTTCCACCAGCGGCACCGGCACGCCCGCCTTGATGCGGTAGGTGGTGCGTTCATCCTCGCTGCCGGCGCACAGCTCCTGGTTGAGGTAGCCGCAGGAAATCAGCGGGCAGGTCTCGGACATGCCATAGGCCGCCGTGAGCTGTATGCCGCGGGCCTTGGCCGCGTCGTACAACGCGTGGTTCAGGGCGCTGCCGCCGATGATGATCTTCAGCCCGCCGAAGTCATGATCCTTGGCGCCGGCGGCGTTGAGCATCATCTGCAGGATGGTCGGCACGCAGTGGGAGAAGGTCACCTTCTCCTCACGGATCAGCTTGCACAGCAGTTCCGGTTCGTAACGGCCCGGATACACCTGCTTCACCCCCAGCATGGTTGCCACGTAGGGCACGCCCCAGGCGTGGACGTGGAACATCGGGGTGATCGGCATGTAGACGTCGTTGGTGCCCATCAGCCGGATGCTGTCCAGGCTGCCGATGGTCGAGGCCATCGCCAGGGTATGCAGCACCAGCTGGCGGTGGGTGAAGTACACACCCTTGGGGTTACCGGTGGTGCCGGTGGTGTAGAAGGTGGTCGCCACCGAGTTCTCGTCGAAATCGGGGAAGGCATAGCGCGGGCTGGCGGCGGCCAGCAGCGACTCGTACTCGCCCACACAGTTGGGCAGCGTGGAGCTCTTGTCCGCTCCGTCGGTGATCAGCAGGGTCTTTTCCACCGTGGTCAGTTGCCCGGCGATGCCCTGGTAGAGCGCGGCGAACTCGCTGTTGACCAGCACGAAGCGGTCGTCGGCGTGGTTCATGGTGTAGAGGATCTGCTCCGGCGAGAGGCGGATGTTGATGGTGTGCAGGACCGCGCCGATCATCGGGATGGCGAACATGCATTCCAGGTAGCGGTGGCTGTCCCAGTCCATCACCGCCACGGTGTCACCCGCCTTCACGCCGGCCTCGGTCAGCACGTTGGCCAGCCGCGCGACGCGCTCGTTGAAGGTCGCATAGCTGTAGCGCACGGTGTCGCGGTAGACGATTTCCCGGCCTTTCTCGTAACGGCTGCCCGACAGCAGCAGGCTCTTGATCAACAGCGGGTACTGGTAGGCGTTCTGTGCAGCGGGGATGACGCGGGTCTTCAGCATGGCGTACGCACTCTCAAGGCGGGATCTCATCTGGATGAGACCGACTCTAGAGCGCCGCCGACGTCCATTCATCAGTCAAAAGAGTGATTTGCCGATGACTCTATGGCCACATCCGGTCACGCGGTAGAATCCTGACGCCCGGTCGTTCACGCCCGGTACCTTTACCCGGAGTCCGCGCAGGGCCCGCCCACCGCGCAGTTCTGCCGACGCAAAGCGGGCGCGACGCGGCCTCCTACAACAAGAGCGAAGAGGTTAGATTCATGTCCGAGATCGTCATCGTCAGCGGCGCCCGTACTCCCATGGGCGGCTTCCAGGGCAGCCTGTCCGGCGTTTCCGCCGTCGACCTGGGCGCCATCGCCATCCGCGAAGCCATTTCCCGTGCCGGCATCCAGCCCGAGGACGTGCAGGAAGTGATCATGGGCAACGTGCTGCCCGCCGGCCTGAAGCAGGGCCCGGCCCGCCAGGCGGCACTCAACGCCGGCCTGCCCGCCGCCACCGGCTGCACCACCATCAACAAGCTCTGCGGCTCGGGCATGAAGGCCGTGATGCTGGCCCATGACCTGCTCAAGGCCGGCACCAACAGCGTGATGGTCGCCGGCGGCATGGAAAGCATGTCCAACGCCCCCTACGTCATCGAGAAGGCCCGCACCGGCCTGCGCATGGGCCACGGCGAGATCAAGGACCACATGTTCCTCGACGGCCTGGAAGACGCCCGCACCGGCCGCCTGATGGGCTCCTTCGCCCAGGAAACCGCCGACAAGTACAGCGTCACCCGCGAAGAGATGGACGCCTACGCCATCGAATCGCTCAAGCGCGCCCAGGCCGCCATCAAGGACGGCTCGCTGGACTCGGAAATCGTCCCGGTCACCGTCACCACCCGAAAGGGTGAGACCGTAGTGAAGGACGACGAGCAGCCGCTGACCGCCAACCTGGACAAGATTCCCGGCCTGCGCCCGGCCTTCCGCAAGGACGGCACCATCACCGCCGCCAACGCCAGCTCCATCTCCGACGGCGCCTCCGCGCTGGTCCTGATGACCGCTGAAGAAGCCGCGCGCCGTGGCCTGAAGCCGCTGGCGAAGATCGTCGCCCATGCCACCCAGAGCCAAGACCCGGCCGAGTTCACCCTGGCCCCGATCGGCGCCATGACCAACCTGTTCAGCAAGGCCGGCTGGAGCAAGGACGACGTCGACCTGTTCGAGATCAACGAAGCCTTCGCCATGGTCACCATGCTCGCCATGCGCGAACACGGCCTGGACCACGCCAAGGTCAACGTCTACGGCGGCGCCTGCGCGCAGGGCCACCCGGTCGGCTCCACCGGCTCGCGGATCATCGTCACCCTGATCAACGCCCTGCAGAAGAAGGGCGGCAAGCGCGGCGTGGCCTCGCTGTGCATCGGCGGCGGCGAAGCCACCGCGGTGGCGATCGAGCTGGTCTGATAGTCGTCAGTCGTTAAAAAGGGGCGCCTCGGGCGCCCCTTTTTGATTCGGAACAAAGCATTCCTGCAGGAGCGAGCCTGCTCGCGAACCGCTTCGCCATGGACCTGGTTCGCGAGCAAGCTCGCTCCTACGAAAAGCTACACCGCCTGGTTCTATCTTTGGGGCTGGCTTTGGCTCTTGAAAGTCTCGCAGCAGAATTGCCGCACGCGCCGACCTGCCCCTTTCAGGAGGCCGAAGGTGATCGGAGCTTCAGGGGTTGAGCGACATGGATGTCGCGAGAGCGTTGTCGGGCCAGGGATGGCCCGTCAACGCGGGCCCCTGGAACTCCGAAGAACCGAGGGTACTTTTCGCGAAGCGAAAAGCCGGATGCCAGGGGCGAGACCTTTGCCTACTTTGCGTCGTTTGGCAAAGTAGGTCGCCCGAGGGGGCGAAACTCAAAGTCCTGGCGCACACCGAAGCGACGCTAAAACACCCAGCTCCAAGCGAGAGCATCGCGGACAAAGTCCGCTCCTACGAAAAGCGATCGTCAGCGCAACTCGGTGAAGGCGAGCTTGATCCCCAACCCAACCAGCACCACGCCCATCATCCGGTCGAACCAGTGCCCCATGCGGGCAAAACCGGCGCGCACCCGCTGCTGGCTGAACAGCAGCGCCACCAGGCAGAACCAGGCGGCAGTGGCGCAGGCCAGGTAGACCCCGTAACCAGCCTGCACCAGCAGCGGCGTGTGCGGGTTGATCACCACGGTGAACAGCGAGAGGAAGAACAGCGTGGCCTTGGGGTTCAGGCCATTGGTGACGAAGCCGGCGACATAGGCACCGCGCGCGCTGCGGGCGACCGGCGCAGCAATGGCTTCGGCCGCCGCCGGGTCGGCCGGGCGCGCCCGCAGCGCCTTGAAGCCGATGTACAGCAGGTAGGCCGCCGCCAGCCATTTCAGCGCGTTGAACAGCACGATGGACTGCGACACGATCAGGCCGATGCCCAGCAGCGAGTAGGTCACGTGCAGGAAGATCGCACTACCCACGCCCAGCGCCGTCCAGGTGCCGGCGCGACGGCCGTGGGCCACGCTCTCGCGCACCACCACGGCGAAATCCGGGCCGGGGCTGGCCACCGCCAGCAGGTGAATGAACGCCACCGTGAGAAATTCCGCCCAGTACATCGCGCCTCCGAACAGCCGCCGAGAAAGCCTCCATTTCTATACGAATCGACGGCGCATCGACAAGCGCCGGGCCGCCGCCGACGCGGCCTCAGCGAGCCAGCGCAGGAGACACCGCGTGCAGTACCGGCAGCCTGTCCAGGGGGCAGGCCTGCCAGGGCGAAAGGTGTTCGGCGAACGGGCAGATGCCATCGAGCAGTGCCATGCCGCTGCGCAGCAGTTGCCGCCCGGCGTCCCGATCCTGGTTGGCCAGCGCATGGCCGACGACCACCGAAACCAGGTACTGCTCCCAGTCAGCGAATGCCGAACGTGCCAGACGCGCCATGTGCCGCAGGGCATTCCACAGGCTCGCCTCGTCCAGCAGGCCGGCGGCGAAGGCCAGGCGCGCGCCGAAGGCGGCCCGCTCCAGGTCGTAGGCGAGCGCCGTGCGGCAGCCATCCACCTGCTGCGGATCCTGTCCGGCCTTGAGCAGAGCCCGGCGCGCCTGCTCGAAGCGCTCCTGACCGGCCTCGCCGAGGCGACCGACGTTACGCTGCAAGCGGGCATCCAAGCGTGCCCGGCTGCCGGTCTGCAGCAACCAGTGCAGCCGCTCTTCCACTTGCCCCTTGCCTTCGGCGCGCCAGTGTCGCGCCAACCACAAGCGGTGCAGCTCGGGCGTATCGGGGGCGATCGCCAGTCGATCGGAACGAACGCCGGCGCTGAGGGCGATCAGCGACCCGAAGGCCAGCAGGGACTGGCGAGGCGGGCAGGCGAACCGCGGAATTTCGTGCTCGCTCTGCAGCACCACGTCCTCTACACGGATGCCCGCCAGCGGGTGGGCCCGCCATTGTCCTGCTGCTTCCATCAACTCCTTGTACGCGCGGATGGCCAGCGGGTCCTGTTGACCGTCGCGCTGCAGGGTGGCCCGCACCAGCACGTAGGACGCGGCATAGGCCTGCCAGTCGCCGAAGTGGCGTACGGCTGCTTCAGCAACCCAGGCCAGGCAAAGCCACGCTTCGGCCTCGGCGAGATAACCGCAGGCATGACAACGCCGCGCCAGCCAGGCGATGCATTCGTAGTCGTGGGCCGCCATGGAAATATCCTTCGGCAGGGCCAGGCCGGCCTTGTTCCAGGCCTGCTTCGCGCGCTGCCAGCGCAGGCGCTGCTCGCCATCGAAGGCGCTCGGCTCGTTGCGTTGCAGGCGGCGGAAGTCCTCGTCCAGCGGCAGGCTGTGCGCTTCCAGCAGCATGCCCTGCAGCGTATCGCGCGCCGATCCGGGATCGCGGATGTCCCAGCACTCCGCCAGTTCCGCCGCCAGCCGTTCAGCGATTTCGCCACGCTCGCGCACCAGCGCTGCTCCCGTCGATCCTTCGCAGGCGGCCATCAGCGGGCCGAAGCAGAGCAGCGCCTGCGGGCCGCTGGAGCGCGCCTGATGGCGGCGCCGAGCGCGGGGCGTGCGGGAGAAGGACGCGGAGGAAGCAACACGGGACCAGACCCGTGCGCTCCAGACACCTGCGGTCGTGATACCAAAGACCGTCAGACCGGAGATCAGCCAACCCATCATCGCGAGTCACCTTGAGAGTTCGAGGGGATCACTCTAAGAAGCGGGCCCGCGACCGCAGATGAGGGAAAACCGAAACGTCTGTCAGACTTTTCACTCAAACATCTACCATCAGTAAGCAGCTCCCTCCGCCCACGCCTGCGGGCAGACCGGGTTGTCCACGGCGACGGTTCTGCCGAGAATCCCCTTCATCCCGCCCTTCCGATCAAGGTGTCATCGCTCATGAATCCTGCTCGCGCCGTCTTCCTCGACCATGCCTCCCTCGACCTCGGCGATCTCGACCTCGCACCGTTGCGCGCGCCGTTCGGCGAACTGGTCCTGCACGAACGCAGCGATACGCAACAGGTGGCCGAGCGGTTAAAAGGCGCGCAGGTAGCGATCAGCAACAAGGTGCGCATCGGTGCCGAAGTGTTCGAGCAGTGCCCGGACCTCCAGCTGATCCTGGTGGCCGCCACCGGCACCAACAACGTCGACCTCGAAGCCGCACGCCGCCACGGCGTGATAGTGAGCAACTGCCAGGGCTACGGCACCCCGTCGGTGGCCCAGCACACCCTGATGCTGTTGCTCGCCCTGGCCACGCGCCTGCCGGACTACCAGGCGGCGATCCGCGAGGGCCGCTGGCAGCAGGCGCCACAGTTCTGCCTGCTGGACTTCCCCATCGTCGAACTGGAAGGCAAGACCCTCGGCCTGCTCGGCCACGGCGAACTGGGCAGCGCGGTGGCGAAGCTGGCCGAAGCCTTCGGCATGCGCGTGCTGCTCGGCGCGCTGCCCGGCCGCCCCCCGCGCGCTGATCGCCTGGCGCTGGACGAACTGCTGCCGCGGGTCGACGCCCTCACCCTGCACTGCCCGCTGACC
>NZ_JBGLYK010000172.1:0-12661 GCF_047304025.1 Pseudomonas sp. Pseusp97
CGGCAGGAAGGTGCGCCCGCCCAGCTGCCAGGGCGCGCTGGCGTGGTCGGAGGCAGCGCTGGGCAGAGCGCCAAGCCCCTCCTGGTAAGGCTGCCAGTAGCCGTCGCAATCACTCAGCCAGCGCAGGCGACCATCCTCGGCGAAGCGCGGCTGCTGGATGGATTCGTGCCGGGTCTGCCCGGCCAGGCAGCGCTCCTCGCCGGCGAACGACTCGCACAGGCGGGTGCGCGTCCAGGGCTGATGCGGGCGATCCCATTCCACCCAGGCAATGCGCTCGGCGCTGGCGTCCGCCACCGGCGAGGCATAGAAGTCCGCACCGCAGGCAATCACCCGGCGCCGGCCATCGGCGTCGAGGCGAACGACGCGGTGGACCGCTCCGCCGCTACCGTTCTCCTCCTCTACCGCCAGCAACGCGTTCCACGCCGCCACGTAGTGCAAGTCGCCGTAGCGGCAGTCGTCGCGGTGGGTGATCGGCCGGGGCGCGCCACCCAGGCGCAGCCAGTGCACCTGCTGGTCGCCCTCTTCTACCCAGGCCACGCCGTCGGCGGTGGCGCAGCAGGAGCCGCCGCCGTATTCGTAGACGCGACTGCGCACCGAGGCGCCGGGCGGTGTCAGCTCGACGCTCTGCCCTTCACGCCGGAGAAACAACCGGCAGCGCGAGCTGGCAGGGTCGAACGCGGCCCACAGCAACCCGCCGTGGGCCACGTGCAGCTCGGCGAAATCCCCGGCGGCGGCCACCGCACGCTCGGCGCTCCACTCGCTGCGCTGCATGCTCAGGCCTTGCAGATCAGTTGCGAAGCCCGTTCGTTGCGCAGGGTCAGTGCGCTGAGCGGCGCGGCCGCCGTTTCCGCCTCGCGACGGGCGTCAAGGATGATGCCGTGGTGGGCCGACTTGGCGCACACCGGGTCGGTCGCCTCGGCATCGCCGGTGAGCATGAAGGCCTGGCAGCGGCAGCCACCGAAGTCGCGCTCCTTCTCGTCGCAGGAGCGGCACGGCTCGGGCATCCAGGCATCACCGCGGAAGCGGTTGAAGCCGAAGGACTCGTACCAGATGTGCTGCAGGCTGTGCTCGCGCACGTTGGGGAATTTCACCGGCAGTTGCCGCGCGCTGTGGCACGGCAGCGCGGTGCCGTCCGGGGTGACGTCGAGGAACACGCTGCCCCAGCCGCCCATGCAGGCCTTGGGGCGCTCCTCGTAATAGTCGGGCACCACGAAGATCAGCTTGCACGGGTTGCCTTCGGCAGCCAGGCGCTCGCGGTATTGCGCGGTGATCCGCTCGGCGCGCTGCAATTGCTCGCGGGTCGGCAGCAGCCCGGCACGGTTCAGCTCGGCCCAGCCATAGAACTGGCAGGTGGCGAGCTCGACGAAGTCGGCCTCCAGCTCGATGCACAGCTCGATGATACGGTCGATGCTGTCGATGTTGTGCCGGTGGGTGACGAAGTTCAGCACCATCGGATATCCGTGGGCCTTCACCGCGCGGGCCATGGCGAGCTTCTGGGCGAAGGCCTTGCGCGAGCCGGCAAGCAGGTTGTTCACCTCCTCGTCGGCGGCCTGGAAGCTGATCTGGATGTGGTCGAGACCTGCGTCGGCGAACTCGTTCAGGCGCTTCTCGTTGAGACCGATGCCGGAGGTGATCAGGTTGGTGTAGAAGCCCAGCCCGCGCGCGGCGGCGATCAGTTCGGCGAGGTCCTGGCGCACGAGCGGCTCGCCGCCGGAGAAGCCCAGCTGCGCCGCGCCCATCTCGCGGGCCTGGCGGAATACCTCGATCCACTGTTCGGTGTTCAGTTCCTCGCCGCCGCTGGCGAAATCCAGCGGGTTGGAACAGTACGGGCACTGCAGCGGGCAGCGGTAGGTCAGCTCGGCCAGCAGCCAGAGCGGCGGGCCTACCGGCGCCTCAGCGCAGCTCGATCCAGAATTGCGCATGGGCCACCTCGAGGAATGCCAGGATGTCTTCGTCGATGCCCGGCACGCCGGGGAAATCGGCACGCAGGCCATCGATGATGCCGGCGACGTCGGCCTGCCCGTCGACGCGGCCGAGGATCGCCCCGGCGCTGTCGTTGAGCTTCACCATCCCCTCGGGATAGAGCAGCACGTGGCAGCCCTGGGCCGGTTCGAATTGCAGGCGGAAACCTCGGCGCAGCGCCGGTACGCTGTCCAGCGAAGGCAGACTCATCACAGCAACCCCCTGTGCCATACGCGCTCACTCGTCACCGTGTGGTACGGCGGGCGCTGAAGTTCATAGGCCATGCTCATCGCGTCGAGCATGCTCCAGAGCACGTCGAGCTTGAATTGCAGGATTTCCAGCATGCGCTCCTGGGCCTCGCGGGTGCGGTAGTGCTCCAGGGTGATGCGCAGGCCATGCTCGACATCGCGGCGCGCCTGCGACAGGCGCTTGCGGAAGTAGTCGTAGCCGCTGGCGTCGATCCACGGGTAATGCTGCGGCCAGCTGTCCAGGCGCGACTGGTGGATCTGCGGGGCGAACAGTTCGGTCAGCGAGCTGCTGGCCGCTTCCTGCCAGCTGGCGCGGCGGGCGAAGTTGACGTAGGCGTCCACGGCGAAGCGCACGCCGGGCAGTACCAGCTCCTGGGACAGCACCTGCTCGCGGTCCAGTCCCACGGATTCGGCCAGGCGCAGCCAGGCCTCGATGCCGCCCTCCTCGCCGGGTGCGCCATCGTGGTCGAGGATGCGCTGCAGCCATTCGCGGCGCACCTCGCGGTCCGGGCAGTTGGCGAGGATCGCCGCGTCCTTCAGCGGGATGTTCAGCTGGTAGTAGAAGCGGTTCGCCACCCAGCCCTGGATCTGCTCGCGGGTCGCACGGCCTTCGTACATGGCCACGTGGTACGGGTGGAAGATGTGGTAGCAGGCCCCCTTCGCGCGCAGGGCCTGCTCGAACTCGGTGGGGCTCATGGCTTCGCGGGTCATCGCGAGCCTCCTTGCAGAAGGGCCGTCACAGGAAGATGCCCATGCCGTCGAACGCCACCTCGATGCCGCGTGCGTCCAGTTCGGCGCGTTCGGGCGAGGCGATATCGAGGATGGGATTGGTGTTGTTGATGTGGATGAGCACCTTGCGCGGCCCGTCGATGCCGTCGAGCACCTCGATCATGCCGCCCGGGCCGCTCTGGGCCAGGTGGCCCATCTCGCTGCCGAGCTTGTCGCCCACCTCGCAGACGCGCATCTCGTCGTCGCGCCACAGCGTGCCGTCCACCAGCAGGCAGTCGGCGCGGCGCATCCACGCCAGCAGTTCCTCGTCCACCTGGCCCAGGCCCGGTGCGTAGAACAGCTTGCCGCCGCTGGACAGGTCCTCGATGAACAGTCCGATGTTGTCCCCCGGGTGCGGGTTGCCCCGGTGCGGCGAATACGGCGGGGCGCTGCTGCGCAGGGCGATGGCGGTGATCTGCAGGCCCGGGCAGGCCGGGATGACGAAGGGCGCGGCGTCCAGCTCGATCAGCCGGTGCTTCAGCCCGCCGTTCCAGTGCGACAGCATGGGGAACAGCGGAAAGCCGGTGGACAGGTCCTGGTGGACCATCTCCGTGCACCACACCTCGTGCGGGCAGCCCTCGCGCAGGCTGAGCAGGCCGGTGGAGTGGTCGATCTGGCTGTCCAGCAGGACGATGGCGGCGATCGCCGAATCGCGCAGGCGCCGCGCCGGCTGCAGCGCCGGGAAGGACGCCAGCTGGGCGCGGATGTCGGGCGAGGCGTTGCAGAGAATCCAGTTCGCGCCGTCGTCGGACAGCGCGATGGAGGATTGGGTGCGTGGCTGCGCGATCACGCTGCCGTCGCGTACGCCGCGGCAGTTGCGGCAATTGCAGTTCCACTGGGGAAAGCCGCCACCGGCGGCCGACCCGAGAATCCGGATGTGCATGACAGTGCCCCGTGGGCAGGGGCCCCGGCGGACCGGGGCGCAGTGGATCAGCGGTTGGCGAAGTACAGGGTCACTTCGAAGCCAAGGCGCAGGTCGATGAAGCTAGGCTTGGTCCACATGGGTCTGTCCTCTTGTTGTAGGCCGGTTGAGCCCGGCTGCTTGAGTTAAACACCAGGGTCAGGCACTCCGAATGATACTTTCGAAGGAGATTCCCCCCTGATTTGGTAGCGGGCCCACGACAGCTGTCGCGCCCCGCCGCTACAACTGTCCCATCGCTGCGACAGCCGTTGCCCGATGGCACCCGCGGCCTATTGCGGCGAGCGCTCTGGCGCGGGGCTCGGGGCCCCGCGCGAAGTGTTCCGGCACAGGCCTTGCTCGGCCTCTCGTCGCCCGTGACCCATGGGTCTAGACTAGCCAGTCCTAGGACCGTTCCCACTGGGAAGCGGTTTCTAAAAACAACAATGCGCCGCAGTCCGACTGACGGCCGCCGGGAGTGACCATGCACCCGCAATCCCTGGAAAACTGCCCGAACGACCTTTCCGCCTTCATCGCCGATCACTTCGGCGAGCGTGACATCCAGCCCGAGGGCGCCATCGCACGCTCCTGGTACCGCAGCGTGATGGAGCACCGCCTCGACCCGCGCGCGCGGGCGGAGAAACACATCCTCACCGCCGGGGAAATCCGCGAGCACCAGAGCCAGCACCAGGACTACCTGGCGATTGCCAGCCAGGGCGTCACGGGGCTTGCCCGGCGCGTGCTGCCCGCGGGCTTCGCGGTGCTGCTCAGCGACGAGCACGGCATCACCCTCGATGCGCGTCTGCCCAGCGAGCGCGACCGCTACACCCAGGCCGGGCTGATCGTCGGCGCGCGCTGGGACGAATCCATCGCCGGCACCAACGGCATCGGCACGGCGCTGGCCGCCGGCGAAGCGCTGACCATCCACCGCCAGGAGCATTTCCTGGTGAGCAACTTCCGCCTGAGCTGCTCGGTGGCGCCGATCTTCGACGCCCAGCACCAGCTGCGCGGCTGCCTGAACGCCACCTGCCTGTACAACGACGGGCCCAAGGACGCGCAGTACCTGACCCTGCAGCTGGTGATCCTGTACGCGCGGCTGATCGAGAACGCCAGCTTCCGCCAGCGCTACCGCGACCGCCTGACGCTCTCGGTGAAGGCCCGCGACGAGGTCTCCGACCTGGCCAATGAACAGCTCATCGCCCTCGACGAACAGGGCCGGGTAATCGGCGCCAACCACGCCGCCTTCACCGCCTGTCGCGGCGAACTGCTCGGCAGCCGCATCGAACAGCTGCTGGAAGCGGACGTCGACCAGTTGCTCGACCTGAGCCAGGGCGGCGCGCGGGGCATCCGCCTGCGCACCCTGGCCGACCACGCGCTGGTGGACGTCGGCCTGCGTACGCCGGCCAGCCCGCCGCGCCGTAGTGCACCGGCCGCTGGTACGACGAAAAGCCCGGAGCACCCCGACCTCGCCCGCCTCGCCGGCGCCGACCCGCGTCTGCAGGACGGCGTGCGCAAGTTGCGCAAGGTGCTCGACAAGGGCATTTCCATCCTGGTCACCGGCGAGACCGGCACCGGCAAGGAAGCCTTCGCCCGCGCCATCCACCAGGCCAGCGCGCGTCATGCCGGGCCCTTCGTCGCACTGAACTGCGCGGCGATCCCGGAGAGCCTGATCGAGAGCGAACTCTTCGGCTACCGCGGCGGCAGCTTTACCGGCGCCAGCAAGAAAGGCATGAAGGGCAAGCTGGAACTGGCCAACGGCGGCACCCTGTTCCTCGACGAGATCGGCGACATGCCGGCGCACCTGCAGACGCGCCTGCTGCGCGTGCTGGCCGAGCGCGAAATCCTCCCGCTCGGCGCCGAATCGCCGGTGGCGCTGGACGTGCAGGTGGTCTCGGCGACCCACCAGGATCTGGCCGAGATGATCCGCGCCAAGGGCTTTCGCGAGGACCTGTTCTACCGCCTCGCCGGCATGACCCTGCAACTGCCGGCGCTGCGCGAGCGCACTGACCGCGAGGCGCTGATCGACAACCTGCTGGCAAGCCTGGGCGGCAACCTGCGTCTCGACGCAGCGGTGCGCGAGCGGCTGCGCGGCCATCCGTGGCCGGGCAACATCCGCCAGTTGCTGAACTGTTTGCGTTACGCCGCCGCCCTTGCCGAGGACGGCCGCATCGACCTGGATTGTCTGCCGATGGAGCTGCATCACGGTGCTCCCGCCGTCACTGCCGAAGCGCCGCCGACCGCCAGCACAACCGCCCTCGCCGCCCGCCTGGACGACGACGAGGCGCGCCACCTGCTGGCGGTGCTGCGCGAGCGGCAGTGGAACATCAGTGCGGTGGCGCAGCAGTTCGGCATAGCGCGGTCGACCCTGTATCGGAAGATGAAGAAGCACGGCATCGTGCAGCCCAACGCGTTGTATTGATTGCATCCGTTTTCCCCTGCGGCGGCGAGGCTGTTTTGTAGGAGCGGACTCCGTCCGCGATGGCGTCTGGCGCGATGCGGGCCAATCGCGGACGGAGTCCGCTCCTACGTAATGCCCACCTCCGGGCGCTGAGAAAAAGGAGCGAGCCGCACCTGGCAAGGAAGGCCCGCCCAATCAAACGGTGATGTGATTACGGGTACGGCACTCCTTTTCCCAGGAAACACCGTGCGCGCCCTGGCACCCTCTCCCCAGCCCTCTCCCTGAAGGGAGAGGGAGTATCCGAATGAAGCGTGGCGACAGTGCTTTCCTGACACCCTGACATCAGGAGGAAACCGTCGCTGCGCTTCACTCCGATCCAGTCCCCTCTCCCTTAAGGGAGAGGGTTAGGGAGAGGGTCTACGCCCAATCACGGACTTGCCCGGCTCACTCCTGCGCATAAACCACATGCGTATGCGTGTACTCATACAACCCATGTTTGCCATCCGCCCCGCCGATCCCGGACTTGCGGGTGCCCGCATGGAAGCCCTGCATCGCCTCGAAGTTCTCGCGGTTGATGTACGTCTCGCCGAAGTCCAGCTCGCGGCTGGCCTTGAGTGCGGCGCTGAGGTTGCGGGTGTAGATCGACGAGGTCAGGCCGTAGTCGCTGTCATTGGCCAGGGCGATGGCTTCGTCGAGGTCATCCACAACCTGGATCGGCAGCACCGGGCCGAAGATTTCCTTGCGCATGATCTCCATGTCGCCCTTGCAGCCGGCGAGCACGGTGGGCTGGTAGTGGAAGCCCTTGCCCAGGTCGGCCATCGCGCCGCCGGTGATGACCTGGGCGCCTTGCCCGGTCGCGGTGCGGACCATCTGCGCGACCTTGTCCAGGCCGATCTGGTTGACCAGCGGGCCCATGTCCAGGTCGGCCTGCACGTTCGGGTCGCCAAAACGGGTGGCGGCCATGGCGGCGGCGATTTTCTCGATGAACTGGTCGGCCACCTGGCGCTGCACGTAGACGCGCTCGGCGCAGTTGCACACCTGTCCGGTGTTGATCACCCGCGAGGCCTTGATGGCGTTCACCGCCAGCTCCAGGTCGGCATCGGCGAGGACGATGGCCGGCGCCTTGCCGCCCAGTTCCAGGTTCAGCTTGGTGATGTTCGGCGCAGCCGCGGCCATGATCCGCGAGCCGGTGGCGACGCTGCCGGTAAAGCTGATCAGGTCCACCCCGGCGTGGCTGGTCAGCGCGCTGCCGGCGCTGGCCCCGGTGCCGCCGACGACGTTGAAGACGCCGCTGGGCAGGTCGGTCTCCGCCACCAGGCGGGCGAACTCGAAGCAATTGATCGGGGTTTCTTCGCTGGGTTTGACGACTATGGTGTTGCCGGTCAACAGGGCCGGCGCCATCTTCCGCGCGATCAGGAAGAACGGGAAGTTCCACGGCAGGATGCCCGCCACCACGCCCAGCGGTTTGCGCAGCAGGAAGATGTGCTCGCCGGCGCGGTCGCTGGTCAGCACTTCGCCCTCCAGGCGGCGCGCCCACTCGGCCATGTAGTCGAGGTAGTCGGCGGTGAAGTTCACTTCCACTTCCGCCAGCGCCGGCACCTTGCCCTGCTCGGCGGTGATGATCCTGGCCAGGCGCTGCGAGTTGGCGCGGACCTTCTCGGCGATCCTGCGCAGGTAGCCGGCGCGCTCGATGGCCGGCTTGGCCGCCCAGCCCTTCTGCGCCGCGCGGGCGGCGCCGATGGCGGCGTCCACCTGGGCCGCGCTGGCTTCGGGGATACGCGCCAGCAGCTCGCCGTTGGCAGGGTTGTGCACCTCGATCAAGGGCTCGCCGGCGACGAAGCGGTTGTCGATGTAGTGCTGGTAGGTTGTCACGTCAGTCATGGGTTGCTCTCCGGTTTGACGGTCACTTGGCGGCGGTCTTCTGCGCGCCGGCCAGTTGTTCCTTGAGGTCGTAGGCGCGCTTGATCAGGTACTGGTGCACGGCCTCGGCCTGCTGCAGGTCGAGATGGCCCTGGAACGAAGGCATGCCGTCGGGGATGCGGCCGCCGTAGACGATGCCGAGGAAGCGCTGGTGGTTTTCCGCGCTGAGGGTGCGCAGGTCGGGCACCACGCCGCCGCTGATGGCGTTGATGCCGTGGCACTGCGAGCAGCTGGAGTTGAACAGCTCGCGGCCCTGGTCGATCTGCGCGGTGGTGCCGGTCAGCGCTGGCGGCTCGGGCTTGCGATCGGCCCACTTGTAGTTGATGTCCGGAAGCTTGGCGGTGCCGCCGAGCTTGTAGGTCAGCACCTGGGCGTTGGGCTTGACCCCGGCGCGCAGCGACAGGGCGCCGGCGAAGGTGGAGAAGGCGCCTCCCCAGCCGGCCATGAAGGTCACGTATTGCTCGCCGTCCACCTCATAGGTGATCGGCGCGGCCATCACGCCGGTGTTGGCCGGGGACTCCCAGAGCTTCTTGCCGGTCTCGGCGGCGTAGGCCACCACGCGGCCGTCGGCGGTGCCTTCGAACACCAGGTTGCCGGCGGTGCTCAGGGTGCCGCCGTTGAAGATGGTGCTGTAGGGCACTTCCCAGCGTTTTTCCTGCTTCACCGGGTCCCAGGCGATCAGCTTGCCGGTCCAGGTGTCGGCGATCTTGCGCAGGCCTTCGGGGTCCTCGGGCATCATCCCGGTGTTCACATCGAGCTGGTAGATGCTCTTGAACTTCGAGCGCGGCGGCGCGCCGTCGACGTCCTGGTACATCGCCGACATGATATGCGCCGGGATGTACACGAGGCCCGTGTTGGGGTTGTACGACATCGGTTGCCAGTCGTGGGCGCCCCAGAACGCCGGCTGGATCAGGCGCGCCTTCTTCTCCGGGTCCTTCCAGTATTCGGCGACCTTCTCGTTGCGGATCGGCCGGCCGGTCTTCATGTCGATGCCGGTGGCCCAGTTGATCGGGATGAAGTTCTTCGCCGAGAGCAGCTCCCCGGTCGCACGGTCGATGACGTAGAAGAAGCCGTTCTTCGGCGCCTGCATCAGCACCTTGCGCGGCTTGCCGTCGATCTGCAGGTCCACCAGCATGATGTGCTGGGTGGCGGTGTAGTCCCAGGCGTCGCCCGGCGTGGTCTGGTAGTGCCAGACGTACTCGCCGTTGTCGGGGTTGATCGCGACGATGGACGAGAGGAACAGGTTGTCGCCCTTGCCTTCGCTGCGGATGCGCGGGTTCCACGAGGAGCCGTTGCCGACGCCGATGTACAGCAGGTTCAGCTCCGGGTCGTAGGACATCGAGTCCCACACGGTGCCGCCACCGCCCTGCTTGTGGTAGTTGTCGCCGAACCAGGTCTTGGCGGCGATCTCCATGCCCTTGCCCTTGGGCATTTCCTTGGGGTCGCCGGGCACGGTGAAGAAGCGCCAGTCCTGCTTGCCGGTCTCGGCGTCGTAGGCGGTGATGTAGCCGCGCACGCCGAACTCGGCGCCGCCGTTGCCGATGATGACCTTGCCCTTCACGATGCGCGGCGCGCCGGTGATGGTGATGCTGCGCGTCGGGTCGCTGCGGGTATCGACGCTCCACACGCGCTTGCCGGTCTTGGCGTCGATGGCCTCCAGGCGACCGTCGAGCACGCCGACGTAGACCTTGCCCTTCCACACCGCCACGCCACGGTTCACCGCGTCGCAGCAGGCTTCGCCGGCGCGGCTGCGGTCGGATTGCGGGTCGTACTTCCACAGTTGCTCGCCGGTGCGGGCATCCAGCGCATAGACGATGGAGAACGGCCCGGTGGTGTACATCACGCCATCGACCACGATGGGCGTGGCTTCCACGCCGCGGTCGATGTCCAGCTTGTGGCTCCAGGCCAGGCCGAGGCTGCCGACGTTGCTCTGGTCGATCTGCTTCAGCGGGCTGTAGCGTTGCTCGTCGTAGGTACGCCCGGTGGTCATCCAGTTGCCCGGCTCGCTGTCGGCGGCGGCGATGCGCTGGCCATCGACGTTGGCGGGGACGTCAGCAGCGTGGAGATTCGGGGACAGACCGGCCATCAGCAGCGCGGCGGTCAGCAGGGAATGGCGCAGGGTGGGTTGCAGGCGAACGGAAGGCACGTGCAGGCCAATCGATCTCATGGAGGTTCTCCGATTCTTGTTGGTGCCGCAGATCGTTCGCCGCGGCTTGGAAGGCTCAGAGCAACCGCTGTGCCAGGGTTTTCGATTTTGGCTGGAAGGCTCGCCGTCCGGGGCTTATGGCGCTTTCGGCCGGTAGCGATGCGGGTGTTGCGGGCGCTACAGGTGTTGCGCGCGAGCAAGGCAGGTGTTGCGCGGGCGGGACGCGGGAGGTGCTTTGTAGGACGAGGTGGCCGGCGGGATTGGTGCGGGGTGATGCGGCGGACGTTGACCGCTATTCGCGAGCAAGCTAGCTCCTACGAAAAGCGCCCAGGCCTGACTTGTAGGAGCGAGCTTGCTCGCGAACAGAAGCTGACCGGGAAAAAGAAAACGCGGCCGGAGCCGCGTTCAACGAAGGCCGTCGCCCATGGAAGTGGGCACGGAAGCGGACGGCCGCCCGAACGGGCACGTCGACACAAGGGATACCCGGTGGAGTGCCGGGCGGTACACCAGAGAAGGGAGCCGGCGAACCTGATGGGAGAAGGCTCGCCGGCTTGCAGCAACGCTTAGAAGAAGCCCAGCGGATTGATGTCGTAGCTGACCAGCAGGTTCTTGGTCTGCTGGTAGTGGTCGAGCATCATCTTGTGGGTTTCGCGGCCGACGCCGGACTTCTTGTAGCCACCGAACGCGGCGTGGGCCGGATACAGGTGGTAGCAGTTGGTCCACACGCGGCCGGACTGGATGCCACGGCCCATGCGCCAGGCGCGGTTGATATCGCGGGTCCAGACGCCCGCACCCAGGCCGAACTCGGTGTCGTTGGCAATCGCCAGGGCTTCGGCTTCGTCCTTGAAGGTGGTCACGCCCACCACCGGGCCGAAGATTTCCTCCTGGAATACGCGCATGCCGTTGTGCCCTTTGAGCAGGGTCGGCTGGATGTAGTAACCGCTGGCCAGGTCGCCCTCCAGGCGCTCGCTGGAACCACCGGTGAGCAGCTCCGCGCCTTCGCCCTGGGCGATGTCGAGGTAGGAAAGGATCTTCTCGTACTGCTGCTGCGAAGCCTGGGCGCCGACCATGGTCTCGGTGTCCAGCGGGTTGCCGCGCTTGATCGCCTTGATCTTCTTCATCACCTCGACCATGAAGGGCTCGAAGATGGACTCCTGCACCAGCGCCCGCGACGGGCAGGTGCATACCTCGCCCTGGTTGAAGAAGGCCAGCACCAGGCCCTCGGCGGCCTTCTCGATGAAGGCCGGCTCGGCCTGCATGATGTCCTCGAAGAAGATGTTCGGACTCTTGCCGCCCAGCTCCACGGTGGACGGAATGATGTTCTCCGCCGCGCAGTGGAGGATGTGCGAACCGACCGGGGTGGAACCGGTGAAGGCGATCTTGGCGATGCGCTTGCTGGTGGCCAGCGCCTGGCCCGCTTCCTTGCCGAAGCCCTGGACGATGTTGAGCACGCCCGGCGGCAGCAGGTCGCCGATGATCTCGGCCAGCAGCATGATCGACAGCGGCGTCTGCTCGGCCGGCTTGAGCACCACGCAGTTGCCGGCAGCCAGGGCCGGGGCGAGTTTCCACGCGGCCATCAGCAGCGGGAAGTTCCACGGAATGATCTGCCCGACCACGCCGAGGGGTTCGTGGATGTGGTAGGCGACGGTGTTCTCGTTGATCTCGGCGGCGCCGCCTTCCTGTGCGCGGATGCAGCCGGCGTAGTAGCGGAAGTGGTCGGCGGCCAGCGGCACGTCGGCGTTCAGCGTCTCGCGCACGGCCTTGCCATTGTCCCAGGTTTCGGCGACGGCGAGCTGCTCGAGGTTCTGCTCGATGCGGTCGGCGATCTTCAGCAGGATCAGGGCCCGATCCTGCACCGAGGTGCGACCCCAACTGCCAGCGACGGAGTGGGCGGCGTCGAGGGCGCGCTCGATGTCCTCGGCGGTGGAGCGCGGGAACTCGGCGATGACTTCGCCGTTCACCGGCGAGGTGTTGCTGAAGTACTGGCCCAGCACCGGTGCGACGAACTCGCCGCCGATGTAGTTGCCGTAGCGCGGCTTGAGGGTGACGACGGCGCCTGGGGTTCCGGGGGCGGCGTAGATCATGGGGATGCTCTCCTGTCGGGTCCCGGCCCGAATCGGCCAGGTCATGCAGCGATCTTAGGCAGCGCCCTTCCCCACCCGGAATGCCCCCATGGGAGCGGTGGGTTACTCATTTGGTAGTAGATGCGGCGGGCACGGCTGGTTGTAGGGCGGATAAACCCGAACGGGTTTTCCGCCGCCGCCAATAGGGGGGGTAAAACGATGGCGGTTTAACGCCCCACGGGGGGGGGGGGTTGGCGG
>NZ_JBGLYK010000173.1:0-12556 GCF_047304025.1 Pseudomonas sp. Pseusp97
GGCAAAGGCTGCGCGCAGTTGCTGGGCATCGTGGCGCCAGCCCTCCACGCGGCGGGCGTCGTCCGGGTGGGCGGCGAGCCAGGCTTCCACCCACTGGCGGCGCGCCGGCTCCAGCTGGTCGTCGATGTAGGCGTGCAGATCCTGTTCCTGGGGAGTGCCGCCGGGAATGCGTTCGTTCATTTCAGTACCCGCAGGGAAGGGGTCGCCGCCTGTCCTTCGCTCAGCGCGCGCAGCGCCGTGCGTGCGCGGGACAGGCGGGACATGACGGTGCCCATGGGAATATCCAGTGCCTCGGCCACCTCGCGGTAGCTCAGGCCTTCGACGCTGACCAGCGTCAGCAGCGCGCGTTGTTCGGCGGGCAGGCGCTCGAAGGCCTCCAGCGTCGAGCGCGCGCTGACGATGTCTTCCGGCGATGCGCTCACCGCGCTGTCCGCGCCGAACAGGCTGAGCAGGCGCGCGTAGCGTTTCGCCCGGCGCTGCCCGTCGATGAAGTGCCGGTAGAGAATCGAGAACAACCAGGCGCGCAAATCGCCGTCGTCTCGGCGGCCGGACCAGGCCGACAGCGCCTTCTCCAGGGTCGCCTGGACCAGGTCGTCGGCGCTGCTCGCGCTGCGGGTCAGCGACAGCGCGAAGCGCCGCAGCCGGGGCAGCAGTTCGCGCAGTGAATGGTCGTCCAGTGAGTGCATCGGGGCGCCGGGAATGGGTGGGTTCGAGCGAGGAAGACGAACGCTGCGGCGATCTATTCCCGTCGCGGGGAAAAATAATTTATTCGCAGCGGGTGGGAATAACCCGTCGCACGGTGCGTCGTACCGGCTCAACGCATTCAGCCTAAGCCTGAGGAGCCGGAAATGACAGAAACCCCACCCAACGTGCCGCTACGCCTGGCCGCCATCGGCGCCGTGGTGCTCGGCGTGGCCGCCGTCTTCGCCTACGTGGCCGGCTGGCTCGACCCGCAGCGACTCACCCCGGCCAGCGTGATCGACACCCTGGAGCACAACAGCGGCGTCTACCCCGGCTACCGGCGCAACCACGCCAAGGGCTTGTGCGTGATCGGCCATTTCGACAGCAATGGCGGCGCGGCCAGCCTGTCCCGCGCCAGCCTGTTCTCGGTCGGCCGCGTTCCGGTGGTGGGGCGACTCGCCATTCCCGGCGGCAACCCCAAGGCCAGCGACGGCGCCGCGCCGATCCGCAGCCTGGCCCTGCGCTTCCAGCCGGCCGATGGCCAGGAATGGCGCACCGGCATGAATGCCATGCCGGTCTTCGTCGTCCGCGACGTCGCCAGCTTCTACGCCCTGCAGCAGGCCACCGCGCCGCAGCCGGGCACCGGCAAGCCCGACCCGGAAAGGGCCGGCGCCTTCTTCAAGTCGCACCCCGAGACCCAGGCCTTCCTGCAGTGGGCCAAGTCCTCGACGCCGTCCTCCAGCTACGCCAACAGCGCCTACTACAGCCTCAACGCCTTCTACCTGGTGAACAAGGAAGGCAAGGAGCAGCCGGTGCGCTGGTCCGTGCAGCCCGAAGCGCCGGTCGAACCGTTGGCCGCCGACAAGCGCGGCGACGCCGACTTCCTCGCCGATGAACTGGCCCAGCGCATCGCCGCCGGCCCGCTGCGCTGGCGCCTGCAGTTCACCCTCGGTGAGCCCGGCGACAGCACCGTCGACCCCACCCAGGCCTGGCCCGCCAGCCGCCGCACCGTGGACGCCGGCGAACTGGTGATCGAACGCCTGCAAGCGGAAATCGGCGGCGACTGCCGCGACGTCAACTACGACCCGCTGATCCTTCCCGACGGCATCCGCGCCTCCGACGACCCGTTGCTCAGCGCGCGCTCGGCCGCCTATTCCGAATCCTTCAACCGCCGTACCCGCGAGCAGGCCCAGGAGACCCACTGATGAAACCGACCTACTTCCCGCTCTCCCTGCGCGTGCTGCACTGGCTCATGGCCGTGCTGGTCCTCGCCATGCTGCTGATCGGCTTGGGGATGGTCGCCAGCGTCTCCCCGCGCCACGCCGCGCTGGTCGCCATCCACAAAGCCCTGGGCGCCGCGCTGCTGGTGCTCGTGCTGCTGCGCATCCTGGTGCGCCTGACCAGCCGCATTCCCGCACTGCCCAGCGACATGCCCGGCTGGCAACGCCGCGCCGCGCACCTCTCGCACCTGGCGCTCTACGGCCTGCTGCTGGCCCAGCCGCTGGTGGGCTGGACCATGCAATCCGCCGGCGGCTATCCCGTTGTGCTCTGGGGCGGCTTCGAACTGCCCGCGCTGGTTTCGCCCTCGGTGCAGCTTCACACCGTCCTGCGCAGCGCCCACACCTCCATCGCCTACGCCCTGCTGGCGACCATCCTCCTGCACCTCGCCGCCGCGCTGTTCCACGGGCTCATCCGCCGCGACGAAGTTCTCCCCAGCATGACCGGCGCGCCTATGCCGAATAGTTCCAGCGGAGAGCGGCCATGAAACGCTTGCTCGCTGCCACTTTCCTCTTCACCTCCTGCGCGGCCCTCGCGGCGCAGGACGCCCCACCGGCGCAGGACTACCACTACGGCGAGAAGCTCGACATCAAGCGTGTGGTGCAGTCGCCAGACCTGGACTTCTGCGGGATTCGCGAGGTGGAGATGACGTATGAGGACAGCGGCGGGCAGCGGCATAGGCTGCGGTATCCGGTTTGGGGGCAGGGGTGTGGGAATCAGAATTGAGGAGAGAATACGCAGAGCGGCTTTCGAGCGGCCATCCGAGAGGGGCGGATTGTGCTTTGGCCTGGGAGATTGGGAAGGGGGATTGCTAGTGGCGGTGGCGCCAACGATTGTTCATCGACGCCACGTAGGCGGAAGGGGATTGGGTTCAAGGTCTAGGACCAGTCAGTACCCCTTGATTCATCCAGCGTCGGCCCGCTCTCGCGCTCCCTCGGAGCATGTCGGGGCACTGGATGTACCTGACGTTTTCGCGCCCATTTGACCAGCCGACTCATGGCGATGAAACCCGCGAAGATCAGCATCGGGTACGCGTAAAGCAGTTCGCCCAGGCTGTACTTCCAGGCGAGGGGGCGGCCGACACCGAGCAAGGCCGCGTAGAACCAGGAGACCGCCGACACCGTGCCCGCAAAGATGCTCAGGGCTCGCATGCCCGGTTCGAGCTGGAGCAAGGAGCCCGCCCGCATCAGGGCGGGCATGACCACCGAATGCAACAGACTGCCATTGACCGTGAGCAGGGCGACGATGAGGACCTTGGCCTGCAGCTTGGGGTTGAAGAGGTACTCCATTCCCTTGGCTGACATATCCAGCAGGACGATGAGCGCGCCGGAAAACCAGAGCATCTGCAGCGCCAGGGTAATGGTGCGCTTCAGCGTCTCCATGGGTGCCTGCTCGAGGTGAACCGAATCCGAACCTTTGAGGAGCTGCTTGACCATGGCGAAGTCACTGGTCAGGACCAGGCCAATCGCGACGCAACAGGCGATCAGGTGGGTGTAGACCACACCCAGGCGAACGAACTCCATTACTGCTTCGCGCTGCAGTAGCGAAGTCACTACGTGAACGAATTCCATGAATTGTCTCTTGTTTTTGGAATGGGCCACCGGCTGTCCGGGGCCATGACTAGGCGTCGAGGGGTGGGGGCGTTGCGAGCTGCCGTGCAGGTTAATCCATGTGAGGCGCAATGTTATTTGTAAATAATTCTTACTGTCAAAAACAAAAAGCGGTACCGGCGTGCCGATTCGACGGGGTGCGGAGGGCGCATTCGGGTGTATGGCGGGCGGTGATCCAAGGGCTTTTTCAGCGGGACGAAGCTAGCGGCGAGGAAAGGTGTTCAGCCCCCGATGCGGCGTTACTAGCAACAGCAACAGGGCCGCCCGCTGCCCTCGAGCGTTCTTCCGCCCTGCTACGAAGCAGTCGCTCGGGTCGTTTCGCGGGCGGTCGCTCTAGCGCGCCGGGCCTTGCGAATCTTCTGCACTGTCTCCACGAACGGCGTGACGATCAGACTCCACAGCGAAGAATATTTCTCGTCATCCTGCTCTCCGGCGCCGAACTGGATCGGCTCCGGTGCGCGCTGGGTGACGTAGAGCGTGCCGAACATCCAGTCCCACAGCGACAGGTTGATGCCGAAGTTTCTGTTGAAGTGGCGGGGCGCGTCGCTGTGGTGGATCTGGTGCTGGGCGGGGCTGTTGACCACGTGCTCGATCAGCGGCCCGAACGACAGCCACACATGGCTGTGGCGCAGGTTGGTCGCCAGCACGTTGAACAGCAGGATCATGTAGGTCACGCCGAACAGCGTGTAGGCGCTGATCTGGCCGCCGCAGGCGTACCAGAAGGCACCGGCATAGGCGCCCAGGGCGACGGCGCCGGCCAGTTTCGCCGCCAGCTTCTCCACGAAGTGCACGCGGCTCGCGGTGATCGGCGTCAGCACCGCCGCCGAGTGATGCACCTTGTGGAACGCCCACAGCCAGCGCGAATGGAAGGCGCGGTGTACCCAATAGTTCTTGAAGTCGCTGACCAGGAACACCCCCAGCCCGTAGAGCAGCGACAGGCCGAGGTTCGTCCCGACCTGCGGGCGCGCGCCCCAGAGGTGGGTGAAGAAGGCGATGTAGTCGCCCGAGCGCAGGATGTACGGATCGACCAGCCCGATGATGGGCACCAGCAACGCCACATTGAGGATGCCGCGTACCAGGTAGTAGCGGTAATCCAGCAGCGCGGAACGATGCAGATTCACCCGGCTACCCCCAATGAACTGCCAGAACGAAGCCGCCTGCGTCAGCCCGCGCCGCCGACGGAAGCGGAACAGCGCGTAGGCGATGGCGTAGGAGCACAGCAGAAACACCACGCCGACGCGGCCGCTGAGGTCGAAGAGGCCGGCGATCTGGTTGGTGATGGGGTTGACCACCCACTCGGTGATGTGGCGGTGGACGTGCGAAAGCTCAGGCATGGGCGTCAGGCGTTGATGAAAGAGATGCTGCGGCTTGGAAGCCTGCAGTCAGATTGCGACTCGGGGAGTCGCTTGTTCGTATTGGAGTGACTGGACGGTGCGCCAGAACTGCCACGTATGCAGATCAGCATGGAACTGGTTGGTTCTGGCTGTCAAAGCTCGATTGTGCGGGAGGGAGCCATTTCGACAGGAGGGCCTGCTGCTCAAGATCCGCTGCTGAGTCTGTTTCCGGTCAGGAGCCGACATCCAATTGACGGAAATGCCGGCAGCTTCGAGTGTCGGGAGCGGGTTATTGTCGCAGGATGGGCTCGCCGGTGCGCGGGTCCGTCAAGGTGACGTTTTCCAGGGCTTTGATGAGCCACAGTCCTTCATGGCGGGTCAGCACCGCCTGAATCAAGGTGTCCACGGAATGCGGGCCTGCGGGGTGCGCGCTGCCAACAGTCAGGCGGCTCCAGAAATGCAGAACGGCGACCCCGTCACCAATAGGGATCACATCAATCACCTCGTTTGCCAGGGTCGAGTCGCGGTAAATCGTCTGATGAATTGGCGCGTGAAGCGCGATGATCTCATCAATGCCGCGCACCAGGTGTCCGAAACGATTTACGAACGTCGCGTCCTCGTGAAAGAGCGCACCAAGCGCCGTCATATCATGAGCGTTCCAAGCAGCCTGGAAGCCCTCAGCTGCTGCCTCGGGTCGCGTAATTTCGGTCATATCGCTTTCACTTCTGTTTTATGGGTTCGACCGACTTCCTGATCTCGGAGAGCTCGAGGTGAACTTCCAGCCAAGTGTTTCCTGGTCATTGCGACGTACGGCCAGGGCCTGTCGGTCCTGGGTGAATGCATCATCGACCAGATCCTGCTTTGGCCGTGCACTGACTTGGCCAAGGCGGAAGCCTAGCCAGACAATTCAATTCCACCAACTACAGAATTCAAGCGCGGCATGTCTCTGTTTCTTCGGCAGAACAAGGTCCCTCCGGGGCGGTAGCTGCCACCAGGTCAGAAAGCCGATTCGTACGTATCGCCCCCGCTTGACCTCCTCCAGCCTTCCCCATAACCTCCCGACGCCCCTGTGAAAGCGACAGGGGAGCGGGTTTGGCGACCCGGAACACATAGGCGCGGTAACGCATCGTAAGACCGTGACGTATTCGCACGTCCACGGTTCTTCGCTATGGCGGGCCGCGCAGGGAGACCTTCGGGTCTGCCGGTTCTATGTGCCGGTTCGCCAACCTTGCGCGGTTCCGCCACCCTATCCGTTTGGCGACGGACGTGGCGGCTTCTCACACATAGGAGCTGCTCCATGGACGACATCTACATTCCCACCGTTTTCCACCGCTACAACCGCTCCCTGCGCGGCGTGCTGATCGACAACCAGCCCTGGCTGGTCGCCCGCGAGCTGGGTTATCTGATCCGCGAGCGGGTCGATGCTTATGTTCTTCGATTGGATGAGGACCTCTTTCGCGAGGCGCGCCTGGTGACGGGTGGTGGCGAGGAGGTCGTGTTGCTGGTCAGTGACTATGGCGCTTTCCATGTGCTGCAGCGATTTCGCGATCCAGAGCACCGGCAGTTGCGCATGTGGCTCACCGGCCATGTATTGCCGACGCTCAGGGATCAGGGGCGGGTGCCTGCGGGGCTGCCGAGGCGGATGCAGGCCAGGGGGGAAGGGCGGCCGCTGGCGGTGCTGGATTGGCAGGGTGAGTACTGGGTGCCGATGGGAGAGGTGCCGCGGTTGATGCGCGAGGAGAGGCGCGGGCGATGGTGGCGGAGGGGGTAATTGTCGATGTGGAGTGGGGCGGGTTCGCGAGCAAGCTCGCTCCTACAAAAGCCGGCCCGGCGGCTGGGGATTCCTGAATCGGGCGGCTACGCGCCCCTCTCTGAAAAGAGAGGGAGCTGATCGTGCCGGCTGATGATGTGGGTTCTCCTTGCGCGGAACGGTCCCCTCTCCCGCTTGCGGGAGAGGGTTAGGGAGAGGGGCTCTTGGCGCTTTCCCTAGAAGATGTAGTCGGTAGTCAGGAAGCTGGAGTCGCGGTCGCGGATGATCCGGCTGATCAGCTCTTTATTGGCGTCGGTGAAGCGCGTGGCCACCAGGGTGCGGATGGAGAAAGTGCGCAGGGCGTCGTGGACGGAGAGGGTGCCCTCGGCGGAGTTCTTGCGGCCGTTGAAGGGGTAGCTGTCAGGGCCGCGCTGGCACTGGGCGTTGATGTTGATGCGGCCGACCTGGTTGACGAAGGCGTCCACCAGCGGGCCGATCTGCTCGGGATCGTCGCCGAACAGGCTGAGCTGCTGGCCGTAGTCGGACTGCAGGACGTAGTCGATCACCTCGTCCAGTTCGCGGTAGGGCACCACCGGTACCAGCGGACCGAACTGTTCCTCGTTGTACAGGCGCATGTCGGCGCGCACCGGGCTGAGCAGCGCGGGGTAGAAGAAGCTTTCGCGGCTCTCGCCACCGCCGGGGTTGATGACCCTGGCGCCCTTGTCCAGCGCGTCCTGCAGCAGGCCGTTGAGGTAGTCGACCTTGCCCGGCTCGGGCAGCGGCGTCAGCGCTACGCCCGGCTGCCAGGGCATGCCGGGCTTGAGCTCGGCGAGCTTGGCGCTGAACTTGGCGAGGAAGCTGTCCAGCACGTCTTCGTGGACGAAGAGGATCTTCAGCGCGGTGCAGCGCTGGCCGTTGAAGGAAAGGGCGCCGGTGATGGCTTCGCTGACGGCGTTGTCGAGGTCGACGCTGGGCAGGACGATGCCGGGGTTCTTGGCATCCAGCCCGAGGGCGGCGCGCAGGCGGTGCGGGCGTGGGTGCAGCTTCTTCAGGTCGGCGGCGCCGGAGTGGGTGCCGATGAAGGCGAAGACGTCGACCTTGCCGCTGGCCATCAGCGCGCTGACGGTCTCGCGGCCGCGCCCGTAGATGACGTTGATGACGCCCGGCGGGAAGCTGTCGCGGAAGGCCTCGAGCAGCGGGCGGATCAGCAGCACGCCGAACTTGGCGGGCTTGAAGACCACGGTGTTGCCCATGATCAGCGCCGGGATCAGGGTGGTGAAGGTCTCGTTCAGCGGGTAGTTGTACGGGCCCATGCACAGCGCGACGCCCAGCGGCACGCGGCGAATCTGCCCGAGGGTGCCCTGTTCCAGTTCGAAGCGGCTGGAGCGGCGGTCCAGCTCCTTGAGCGCCTGGATGGTGTCGACGATGTAGTCGCAGGTGCGGTCGAATTCCTTCTCCGAGTCCTTGAGGTTCTTGCCGATCTCCCACATCAGCAGCTTGACCATGGCGCTGCGCTGCTCGCGCATGCGGACGAGGAAGCGCTCGACATGGGCGATGCGCTCGGCCACACGCAGGTTGGGCCATTCACCCTGACCGTTGTCGTAGGCGGCTACGGCCGCGTCCAGTGCGGCGAGGGCGGCGTCGGCATCCAGCAGCGGCGTGCTGCCGAGGATCACCTGTTCATCGCCCTGGTCAGTGGCGAGGAAGATCGGACTGCGTACCGGAGCCAGCGGGCCTTCCCAGCGGCGCAGCTCGCCGTTGACCAGATACTCGCGCTGCTCGACCGGCGCGTCGGGGCGCCAGGTGTCAGGGATGTCGGTGAGGCGGGGGAACAGATGGTCGAGCTTGTTGTTGTCGGGCATGACTCATCCCTCGGGGGAGGTGGGCGACTGGTCTGTGTGGCGCGCATGAGGGTTCGCGGTCATGCGCCGTACGGAATGTTCTAGAGCCTAGCTTGGCTCAGGTAAATCGATTCAGCAAAGCTGCTGCACGGGCCGATTACCGCTTGCGGTTATCCGCCGGCTTCACGGTGTGCTGGGGCTTTGGCGGATAACCCGTTCCGGGTTATGCGCCCTACGGGTGCGAGGGGGTTGGCTGTGGCGTCGGCGCGGGCTGCAGGAGTTCCTGCTGCTCGGCGTAGCGGGCGCGGATGTCGAAGTCGCGGGGCAAGGTGGGCTGGGCGGGGGCTTTCGGAGTTGCGGAGGAAGTCACGGGCGATACCTCGTTGCAGGAATCCGGTGGGGCGAATTGGTGGTGTTCGCCGGGTTAGAGCTGATGGGTATCGCTGCGCTCCACGCCATCCTACGCGGAGCTTCCAGGTAGGGCAGTTCGTAGGATGGGTGGAGCGCAGCGATACCCATCGATCAATGCATCAGACGAACAGCGACAGCAGCAGGATGAACAGCAGGCCGACCACCGAGAGGATGGTTTCCATCGCCGTCCAGGTCTTGAAGGTCTCCATCACGCTCATGTTGAAGTACTGCTTCACCAGCCAGAAGCCGGCGTCGTTGACGTGGGACAGAATCAGCGAGCCGGCACCGGTGGCAAGCACCAGCAGCTCGCGGTTGACGCCTGGGATCAGGTCGATGACCGGAACCACGATGCCCGCGCCGGTGATGGTGGCGACGGTGGCGGAACCGGTAGCGATGCGGATCACCGCGGCCACCAGCCAGGCCAGGAGGATCGGCGAGATCTGCGCCTGCACCGCCATGTGGCCGATCACGTCGCCCACGCCGCTGGCCACCAGCATCTGTTTGAAGCCGCCGCCGGCGCCGATGATCATCACGATGGCGGCGGTGGGCGCGAGGCTCTGGTCGAGCAGCTTGAGGATCTTCTTCGAGTCGAAACCGCGGGCATGGCCGAAGGTGTAGAGCGACAGCAGCAGGGCCAGGAGCAGGGCGGTGATCGGGTGGCCGATCATGTCCAGCCAGGCGCGGACGATGTGGCCGTCGGCGAGCATGACGTCGGCGAAGGTCTTGAGCAGCATCAGGAACACCGGCAGCAGCACGGTGAACAGGGTGACGCCGAAGCTGGGCAGGTTGCTGGTGTCCGGCTCGTGGGCGATCTGCGCGACCAGTTCTTCATTGGGCTGGCCGGGAATCACCCTGGCGATCCACGCGCCGAAGATCGGACCGGCGATGGCGGCGGTGGGCAGTGCGACCAGCAGACCGTAGAAGATGGTCTTGCCGATGTCCGCGCCGAACACGCCGATGGCCAGCAGCGGGCCCGGGTGCGGCGGCACAAGGCCGTGCACGGCGGAGAGGCCGGCGAGCAGCGGGATGCCGATCTTGATCAGCGATACGCCGCTGCGGCGGGCGACGATGAAGACCAGCGGCACCAGCAGGATGAAGCCGATCTCGAAGAACAGCGGGATGCCGACGAGGAAGGCGGCGAGCATCATCGCCCAGTGCACGCGCTGCTTGCCGAACGCCTGGATCAGCGTGCGGGCGATCTGATCGGCGCCGCCGGACTCGGCCATCATCTTGCCGAGCATGGTGCCCAGCGCAAGGATGATGCCGACGAAGCCGAGCACGCCGCCGAAGCCGTCCTGGAAGGATTTGACGATGGTCGCCACCGGCATGCCGGAGGTGAGGCCGAGGAACCCGGCGGCGATGATCAGGGCGACGAAGGGGTGGATCTTGAACCGGGTGATCAGCAGGATCAGGCCGATGATGGTGACCACCGCGTCCAGCAGCAGATAGGTGTCGTGGGACATGCCGAGCATGGGTCTCTCCTGTTGTTGTCGTTGTGCCGGAGCGGCTCTTCTTTTGATGTGGAAATTTCAGTGGTTTGAGATAGCGCTATCTTTGGAGGGCAGGCGCTATCAGGGTCAGTCGCTGGAGTGTTGTCGCCACCAGAGGTGCGCGGCTTCCGCCAGTTCGTCGAGTGGGCGGGTAGCGTCCAGGCGCAGTGTCAGCGGTTCGCTGGTCGGCACTTCGAGGGCGGCGAACTGGCTGTCGATCAGGCTGGCCGGCATGAAGTGGCCGGGGCGGGTGGCGACGCGCTGGGCGGCGGTTTCCGGGGTGAGTTCCAGGAACACCACACCCAGGCCGGGCACGGCGCGGCGCAGGCGTTCGCGGTAGATGAGCTTGAGCGCGGAGCAGGTGAGCACGGGGCGCTGGCCTGCGGCGATGGCTTTCTGCAGTTCGCAGGCAAGGGTGTCGAGCCAGCCGGCGCGATCCTCGTCGGTCAACGGGATGCCGGCGCTCATCTTCTGGATGTTGGTTTCGGGGTGGAAGGAGTCGCCTTCGATGGCGAATGCGCCGCTGCGCAGGCACAGGGCCTCGCTGACGCTGGACTTGCCGCATCCGGCGACGCCCATGATGAGTACGGCATCGATGGCGGGGAGCATGCAGGGCCTCGGTGTTGAGACAGCGCTATCTTTGTGGGGCGTAACGAAAAGCATCGGCTGCCTCCGTATTCTTGTCATTCTAGTCGGTGTGTCTCGGCGCTCTGGGTGGATGCTGCTGATGAAGCAAACACCGGCGGGCGAGGGTGCGGCGGGAGCCGGCCTCAGGCAATTGCCCTGGCTGCGAGACAGCGCTACCTTAGTGCCTCGATTTTTGTTTGGCAAGCCGCCTGATGACCGCCCAGAAGAACGATAAGAAAAACGACAGAAGTTCCCGTACCACCGGCAAACCCACCCTCAATGACGTGGCGCGCAGCGCCGGTGTCAGCCCGATCACCGCGTCGCGCGCCCTGCGCGGGGTGAGCACGGTGGCCGAAGCGCTGGTGGAGAAGGTCCGTCAGGCCGCCGCCGACCTGGGCTACGTGGCCAACCCCGCCGCCCGCGCGCTGGCCTCCAAGCAGAGCCATAACATCGTGGTGCTGGTGCCTTCGCTGGCGAACCAGCTGTTCATCGAAACCCTCGAAGCCATCCATGCCGTGATGCACCCGCGCGGCCTGGAAGTGCTGATCGGCAACTACCACTATTCCCGCGACGAAGAAGAGAACCTGCTGCGCAACTACCTCGCGTACCAGCCGCGCGGCCTGCTGCTGACCGGCTTCGACCGCACCGAAAGCGCCCGGCGGATGATCGAGGCCAGCGGTGTGCCGGCGGTCTACATGATGGACCTGGACCCCGGCGCGGGGCTGCACTGCGTGGGCTTCTCGCAGATCCGCGCAGGGGAGGCCGCGGCCAAACACCTGCTCAAGAGTGGGCGCAAGCGCCTGGCCTATATCGGCGCGCAGCTGGATCAGCGCACCCTGCTGCGTGGCGAGGGCTATCGCCGCGCGCTGCAGCAGGCCGGCTGCTACGACCCGGCGCTGGAAATCCTTACGCCACGCCCCTCCTCGGTCGGCCTCGGCGGCGAGCTGTTCCGCCAGTTGCTGGCCGGCCAGCCGCAGGTGGAAGGCATCTTTTTCGGCAACGACGACCTGGCCCACGGCGCCCTGCTGGAAGCCATGCGCCACGGCATCCGCATCCCCGAACAGGTGGCAGTGCTGGGCTTCAACGACCTGCCCAGCTCGGAATTCATGGTCCCGCGCCTCTCCAGCATCCGCACCCCGCGCAAGGCCATCGGCACCCATGCGGCGGAACGGTTGCTGGACCTGATGAATGACAAGCCGGTGAGTGCTCCGGTGATGGACCTGGGGTTCGAGTTGATGGTGCGCGAGAGCAGCTGACATTCGTCACACCTTCGTAGGGCGAATATCGCGCCAGCGTTATCCGCCGTCAGAGGTGCGGCGGATAACCTGTTCCAGGTTATGCGCCCTACGGCCCGTAGGATGGTGTGGAGCGCAGCGATACCCATCGATTCCTCATGCGGGCCGTGGTGATGTCGGGTTTTTCGTAGGAGCGAGCTTTGGAGCGGACCCCGTGGCCTGGGAGGCCGCGGGGGCTCCGGTAGGGCGCCCGCGGGGTCGCTCAGAAAATCGGGCGGGAATTAAAAGACCCCCCGGGG
>NZ_JBGLYK010000174.1:0-12517 GCF_047304025.1 Pseudomonas sp. Pseusp97
GCAAATCCGCCGCAGCCTTGGCAGCGGCGGATTTGCTGGCAACAGGCTTGGCGGCCGGCTTGGCAGCGGCAGGTTTCGCGGCAGGTTTGCTGGCCGCTTTCGCAGCCGGCTTCGCGGCGGTTTTGGCCGCTGCGGGTTTCTTCGGAGCCGATGCGGATTGCTTCATCTCAAATCACCTCTACGAAAGATCACGTGAATGCCGACTTGGGCAGATACGGCTGCGTTGCGCGGTCTTGAGCCTATCTCGCCTGGCGTCGATTGCAAGTTGACAGCAGTGCCGCAGTCGCGTTCCGCCTGATGTGGATCAATCGCGCAGCGGCTTGCGGAAGAACACCACTCGCTCGGTCTCGACGAAGCCCAGGGCGCGATGCAAGGCATGGCTGGCGCTATTGTCCAGCGCTGCATCGGAGGCGAAATCCACACAGCCGCGGGCACGCCCCCAGGCCTGCACGGCGTGCACCAACGCCCGCGCCACGCCTTGCCGGCGGACCTCCTCGCGCACGTAGATACCTTCGAGAAACAGCACGGGCGAGCCTTCCGTACCATTCACGTAATCGCTGCGCACCGAGGCTTCCGCCAACCCGAGCGCACTCCCCTGTTCATCGCGGCACAACCACGCGCCATAGCGTTGCGGCTGCGCAAGAATGTCGCGCGCCTCCTCGACGAATTCCTCCGCGTGATCTCCTGGCCAGAGCTGCAGGCGCAGGTCGACCCAGTCGGCCAGGTCGTTCTCTTCGCAGTGGCGCACGGGCATGTCCATCAGGCTTTCTCCGGTTCGAATCGTTCCGGGTTGAAACGGAAGCGTGCGTCGAGCTGGCTGTAACCCATGCCGACGCCCTTGTGCACCTTGAGTTGCACCGGAATGCGCTCCTTCAGCGCCTCGACGTGGCTGATCACGCCGATGGTCTTGCCGCTGGCGTTGAGGCTGTCGAGGGCATCCAGCGCAACCTCAAGGGTCTCGCCGTCGAGGGTGCCGAAGCCTTCGTCGAGGAACAGCGAGTCGATGCTGGTCTTGTGGCTGACCAGGTCGGACAGCGCCAGCGCCAGCGCCAGGCTGACCAGGAAGCTCTCGCCGCCGGACAGCGTCTTGCAGTCGCGCGCCGTGTCGCCCTGCCAGGTGTCCACCACTTCCAGCTCCAGCTCGCCGTCGCTGCGTCGCGCCAGTTGGTAGCGGCCATGCAGGCGCTGCAGTTGACGGTTGGCAAGGTGCACCAGGTGGTCGAGGGTCAGGCCCTGGGCGAAACGTCGGTAGCGTGCGCCGTCGGAGGCGCCGATCAGGCTGTTCAGGCGCTGCCAGAGATCGTGCTCTTCCTCTTGCCGGGCGATTTCGGCGAACAGGCTCTGCTGGCTGGCGCGACGAGTGTCGTCGCCTTGCAGCTGGGCGCGAATCTCGCCCTGGCGCTGGCCGAACTCGCGCAGTTGCGTAGCGAGTGCCTGCAACTGCTGGTCGAGTTCTTCCAGCGGTTGCTCGCCGTGGGGCTCGGCCTGCAAGCGCTCGACATCCTGGGTCGCGGCCGCGCGCAGGGTCACGGCCTCGGTGATGGCTGTTTCCAGACGCTGGCGCAGCTGGCTGAGTTCGCTGCGCCGGGCATCGTCCAGCAGCGCAGCAAGGTAGGTCGCTTCATCGGCGAAGGGGCTCGCCGCCAGCGCCTGTTGCCAGTTCGCCAGGCGCTCGGCAAGGCGCGTCTGTTCCTGCTCCAGGCGTTCCGCCAGTGACTGCTCGCGCCCTTGCAAGGCATCAGCCTGGCGCTGGGCGGCTGCCAACTGTTCCTCGGCCTGCGCCAATGCCTGCTGTGGTGCCGCATGAATCTCCAGCGGCTGGCGCGCCTCGAAGCCAGCCGTCTGCCAACGCTGCAGCCATTGCGCTGCAATTTGCTGCGCCGCACGAACCGACTGTTCGGCATCGCGCTCAGCCACGGCCAACTCCTGGCTGCGCTGCTGATCCTGCTGCCACTGCTGCCATTCCGCCGTGCGTTCGGCCAGCCATTGCTCGCCGTCGTGCGGAACCTCGTAGCCCAGCCCACCCAGCGAGGTTGCCAGCGCCTGGTCCTGCTGTTGCAGATCAGCACGCTGGGTCGCGAGTTGATGCGCACGCTCTTCCTGGCGCTGGCGTTCGTGGCTCTGCTGCTGGTCGAACAGTGCCAGTTGCTGCGCTGCCTCGGCATGATCGCGTTCGGCGCGCTGGCGTTGCTGTTGCGCCTGCTGGAGTTGGACGCGGCGGTCTTCCAGCGTTTTCAGTTGCTGCTGCAAGGCGATCAGTGACGCCTCATGCCGCTCGCGCTCGGCACTGAGGTGCTGGTCATCCGGCAGCGCGAGCCCCTGCGCCTCACACTGTTGCTGCCACACCTGCTGGTGCTGTGCCAACGCGGCCTGGGCGTCTTCCAGCTGACGCTGCCCCTGCTGCAATTGCGCGTCCAGTTCGGCCAGCTCGCCGCGCAGGGCGATGCCCCGGCCTTCCAGCTCGGCCAGTTGCTGACGCGCCTGTTCCAGCGCCCTTTGCGTGGAGGACACATCCAGCGCCTGATACGCCGCCACCGCCGGATGCTCCGGCGAGCCGCACAAGGGGCAGGCCTCGCCGGGCTGCAGCTGCGCGCGCAGGTGCTCGAGCTGGTGGATGCGCTGCTCCTGCTGGAGGAGTTGTTCCTTGTCGCCGACCTGCTGCCTGGTCGCCTGATAATGCTCGCGCAGCGCAACGATGGCTGCGTCGCGTTCGGCCTTGCGTTGAAGCAGTGAATCCAGCTCCGGCTGCCAGCGCGCGAGCTGTGCAGCCGCCTGGGCGCGAGCCTGGGAGAGTTGCTCCAGACGGTCGAGCCCACGGCTTTGCGATTGCAGTCGTTGCAGACGCTCGCGCAGTTCCCCCTCGGTGGCGCCGCCAAGCATCGCATCGAGCTGCCGCTGACACTGGCTTTCCTGTGCGCCGGCCGAATCGGACTGCTGCTGCATGAAAGCGACGTTGCCCAGCAGGGTCTGTCGTTGCGCCGTGGCGGCCTGCAGCGCCTGATCAGCCAGCTGCGCCTGCCGCTGCAGGTCGGCGATGGCCTGGGCCAGGCGCGAGCGCTGGACGAATTGCGCGCGCCATCCACCCAGCAGCTCGCCCAGTTTTGCGCGATGCGGATGCTGCGCCAGGCGCGCCTGCAGCTCCTGCCGCTGTTCGCTGACAACCTTGTAATCGCCCTCCCGTGCAGCCTGCATCTGCTGTGCATACTGGCTGGCTGCCCAGAGCGCCTGGCCGACTTCCTCGCGGTTGGCCGCCTGCTGCGTGCGATTGTCCTGCAACGCCGAGCGGCCCTGCTCGACGCTCTCGTGACTGCTGCGCCAGGCCTGGTGCAACGGCTGCAGTCGCGCAGCGGGCTCACTGTCCGCCAGACGCTGCAGATCGGGTTGTGCCTGCTGAAGCGCCTCACGCGCGCTGGCTTCCTTCGAGCCGGCCTGCTCGACCTGCTGCTGCGCGCGGGTCAGGTCTTCGCGCCAGCGACGCTGCGCCTGAACGGCCGCGTGCTGCGCCTGCAACGCAGTTTCCTGCACGGCAGCGTCGAGGCCCTGCTGTTCCAGTTCGCCGCGTTGCTCGGGGCTGAGCAGCTCGAAGCCGTCGGCGCGGGCGCGCAACTGGTCCAGCGCGCCGCGCACTTCACGGGTGCGCTCGAACACGCGCTGGGATATCAGCCCGTAGATTTCCGTGCCTGTGAGTTCTTCCAGCAGCTCCGCGCGCTGGTTGGCGTTGGCCTCGAGGAAGGCAGCGAAACCGCCCTGCGCCAGCAGCATGGATTTGGTGAAGCGCTCGAAGTCCAGGCCGGTGAGCGTCTCGGTCTGCTTGAGCTTGTCGCTGATCTTGTCGGTGAGTATCTGGCCCTCGCCGGTGGCGCGGTCGATGCGCACCAGCTCCACCTTCGGTGCCTGCAACGCGCCTTCCGCCTTGTCGCGTGCCCGGCGCTGGCTCCAGAAAGCGCGGTAGGGCTGGCCCTTCACCTCGAATTCCACTTCAGCGAGGCAGTCGGCGGTGTGCCGGGTCATCAGTTCGTTGCCGCTCTGCGACAGGACGCTCATGCGCGGCGTGCGGTGGTACAGCGCGAGGCAAATCGCATCGAGCAGGGTGGTCTTGCCCGCCCCGGTCGGCCCGGTGATGGCGAACAGTCCAGTGCCGGCGAAGGGCTCGGCGCTGAAGTCGATCTTCCACTCGCCCTTGAGCGAGTTGAGGTTCTTCAGGCGCAGGCTGAGGATTCTCATGGGCGCTCCTCCTCCAGCTCGGCGACGACTTCCCGGTAGAGCCCTGTGAGGCGTTCGCGCAACGGCGCCTCCAGGTCCTCGGCGTCGAGGCGCTGGCGGAACACGTCCTCGGGGCTGAGTTCATCGAGGGTTTCCCTGGCTTCGCTGAACAGCGCCGCCTGTGCGGCACCTCGTTCGCGGCGGGTGCGCAGGACGATCACCGGCAACTCCTCGCAGAGCTTCTCGACGCGCAGCTGGATGTCGCTCAGGTAATCATCGGTGTGCACCATGACTTCCAGCCAGACCGGCTGCTCCACACTGCCTTCGCGGGCGACGCGAGCCAGCTCGGCAGGCAGTTCGGCGAGGCTGCCGGACACCGATTTCAACGGCTGGAAGCGCGGCACCGGCAGCGCGGTGACGCTGCGCAGACCGCTGTCGTCCAGGTCCACCAGCAGCACTTCCTTGCTCTGGGTCGCCTCGTCGAAGCTCAGAGCGATGGGCGAGCCGCTGTAGCGGATGTGCTCCAGGCCGCCGACCTTCTGCGGCCGGTGGATGTGGCCGAGGGCGATGTAGTCCGCCGCCGGGAAGGCGCTGGTGGGGAAGGCTTCGAGGGTGCCGACGTAGATTTCCCGCACCGACTCGCTGGCACTGGCGCCGACGGTGGTGAGGTGGCCGGTGGCGATGATCGGCAACTGGCGGCCGAGCTTTTCGCGCTCGGTCTCGGCGCGCTCGAACAGCTCGCGGTAGTGCGCCTGGATCGCCTGTTGCAGGGCCAGTTGCTTGTCCTGCGCGCTCTGCCCGGCCTGACTGGTGAGTACGTCGCGCGGGCGGATGAAGGGGATCGCGCAGAGGATGGCGCCGGGTTGGCCATCGCGCTGCGGCAGCACCAGCAACTGGCGATCGATGTCGGTGCCGACGGCGGCAATCACCTGCGTATCCAGGCAGGCCAGCAGGTCGCGGGATTCCTCCAGCATCGCCACAGAATCATGGTTGCCGCCCAGCATCACCAGCCGTGCGCCGGTGTCGCGCAGCTCGACGATGAAGCGGTTGTATTGCTCGCGGGCATAGCTGGGCGGCGCGCCGGTGTCGAACACGTCGCCGGCGATGATCACCGCGTCCACGGCCTGCTCGCGCACCTGTTCGACCAGCCAGGCGCAGAACGCCTGGTGCTCGGCCTCGCGGCTCTTGCCCATGAAATGCTGGCCGAGGTGCCAGTCGGAGGTGTGGAGAATGCGCATGCCGTGAAGTCCGCAGCCGTGTTTCGAGGCTTGCGATGATAGCGGTTTGCGCTTCGGCAAGGGCGGATCGCGGGCCGTCATCCGCTCCTGCAAGGAAGCGTCAAGCGGGGCAGGTTCGCGAGCAAGCTCGCTCCTACAGGTGCCGTCGGCGTCCAGGCTGGCTATCTTTTCAGAACGGAACGTCGTCACAAGGACTCCCCATGCAACGCCTTCTGAACATGCTCAAGGACCTCGCCATCTTGGTGCGCGCCAACCTCTGGCTGGTACCGGTGCTGGCCGCGCTGGTCGCCGCGGTCTTCTACTTCGTCGCCCCGCCGCCGCCGATGAGCGCCACCCTGGCCACCGGCGCGCCGGGCGGTGGCTACGCGGTGTTCGGCCAGCGGCTGAAGGAGGAGCTGGCCAAGCAGGGTTTCGACCTGCAACTGGTGCGCACCGCAGGCTCGCGGGAGAACCTCGGCAAGCTGCTGGACGACAACAGCGGCGTGGACCTGGCGCTGGTGCAAAGCGGCCAGGAACTGCAGCTGGAACCCAAACAGCGCGCCCACCTGCAGACGCTCGGCGCGGTATTCCAGGAGCCGCTGTGGCTGTTCCAGCGCCGCGAGGCGAAAATCGACCGTTTGGCCGACCTGCTCGCCCTGCGCGTGGCCATCGGCGGTGCCGGCAGCGGCACGGAGGCGGTGACCGAGGCCATCCTCAAGGCCAACGAGATTCCCACCGATCCACTGCCCGCCGGCTGGCAAGCCCACGGCGGTAACGCAGTGGCCAACCAGTTGCTGGCCGGCGAGCTGGACGCCGCCTTCTTCGTCGGCCCGGCGGAGAACCCGCTGATCCAGCGCCTCGCCGCCAGCCCCGATCTCAAGCTCACCGGCTTTCGCCGCGCCCACGCCTACGAGGCGCGCATTCCTTTCCTCAAGCGTGTGGAAGTCAGCGAAGGCCTGCTGAACCTGGCGCAGAACGTGCCGGACCAGGACCTCGCCACCCTCTCGCCGGTGGCCACGCTGGTGGTCAACGGCGACTTCCACCCGGCGCTCACCCCGCTGATCCTCGAAGCCGCTCGTGCGGTGATGAAGAGCGGCAGCCTGCTCGATGCGGCCGGCGCCTTCCCCAGCGCCGAACCGCGCACCCTGGCGCTGCAGGAAGACGCCGAGCGCTACTACAAGAGCGGCCCGCCGCTGCTGCAACGCTTCCTGCCGTTCCGCATCGCCTCCCTGGCGGACCGCTACATCATCCTGCTGATCCCGTTCATCGCCATCCTCATTCCCTTGCTCAAGTCCATCGGCCCGCTGTACCGCTGGCGCATCCGCGCGCGCATCTACCGCTGGTACCGCTACCTGCGCGAGATCGACCGGCGCCTGGACGAACGCACCGGCAGCGCCGAGCTGAGCACCGAGATCGAACGCCTGGAGCAGTTGGAGGCCGAACTGGCCAAGGTCGAGGTGCCGCTGTCCTACTACAACGAGCTGTACGAACTGCACCTGCACCTGAACTACGTGATCCGCCGCCTGCGCCAGTTGCGCCGCAACCGCCGCGAGCGCGACGCGGGGCTGGTGCCGGCGGCGGACTGATCGGCGCCGCGCATCCGGGCGCCGGGTCGGGTAAACTCTGGCGTTTTCCAATCCGCCCGCCCCGCCGCCGCTTCGATGCACGCGGCGCCGCCGGCACTGAACATCCGGGTCCGCCATGCCGATTCGTCACGCCATCGTCCACCTGATCGACAAGAAGCCCGACGGCAATCCCGCGACGCTGCACGCGCGCGACGCCGAGCTGGGCGACTCCCAGGCCATCGAGAACCTGATGGCCGACCTCAACGAGAGCTACAACGCCAAGCCGAACAAGGCCTGGGGCCTGTTCCAGGGCGAGTCCGGCGCCTACCCGTTCAGCGGCTGGCTGACCGAGTACCTGGATGGCGGCAAGGACTTCGTCGCCTTCTCCAAGCAGGCGGTGGAGCACCTGAAGACGCTGATGGAAGAGTCCAATCTCTCCACCGGTGGCCACGTGCTGTTCTGCCATTACCAGCAGGGCATGACCGACTACCTGTCCATCGCCCTGCTGCACCACAGCGAAGGCGTGGCGGTGACCGACGCGCTGGAAGTGACCCCGTCGCGCCACTTGGACCTGGGCCAGCTGCACATGGCCGCGCGGATCAACATCTCCGAGTGGCAGAACAACAAGACGTCCAAGCAGTACATCTCGTTCATCAAGGGCAAGGGCGGCAAGAAGGTCTCCGACTACTTCCGCGACTTCATCGGCTGCACCGAGGGCGTCGACGGCCCGAGCGAGACGCGCACCCTGCTCAAGGCCTTCAGCGATTTCGTGGAGAGCGAAGACCTGCCCGAAGAGCAGGCCCGCGAGAAGACCGACGTGCTGGTGGACTACGCCACCAGCCAGGCCAAGATCGGCGAGCCGATGGCCCTGGACGCACTCTCCGAGCTGATGGACGACCAGGCGCCGCGCGCCTTCTACGACTACATCCGTAACAAGGACTACGGCCTGTCGCCGGAGATCCCGGCGGACAAGCGCACCCTCAACCAGTTCCGCCGCTTCACCGGCCGCGCCGAGGGGCTGTCGATCAGCTTCGAGGCGCACCTGCTGGGCAGCAAGGTGGAGTACGACGAGGCGCGCGACATGCTGATCATCCGCGGCCTGCCGACCCAGTTGCAGGACCAGCTCAAGCGTCGCAAGGATTGAGCCGCGGTTTAAACGAAAGGCCCGTCCCGCGACGGGCTTTTTTGTGGCTGACGATTTGTCGCCGGGCGGTTCGCGAGCAACCTCGCTCCTATAGGCGGCCGGCCAGCACGGAGCGCTCATTGTAGGAGCGAGCTTGCTCGCGAACCCGACCAAACACCCCAGAGCGAGCGGCTCCGCGCTGCTACAGTCAAATCAGGCGCCTCTCCATCGCGGTGGCCGCCATGTCCACTTTGCCAATTCCTACAACTGCGTCACCGCTCTCCGGGCATCCCCGGTTGCCCTGCTCGTACTGGGCGCTGCTGTTGCTGCTCTGTACCCGCCTGCTTTTCGCCGAGCCGACACCCCTCACGCCAAACGTCGCACGCTTCGTGCTGGCCAATGCCGAATTCAGCGTGATGCACGAGATGGGGCATGTGCTGATCGCCGAGTACGACCTGCCGGTGCTCGGGCGCGAGGAAGATGCGGCAGACCAGCTCGGCTTCATCCTGCTGTTCCACCTCTACGCGAAATTGCCGCGTGACGAGGTGGACGCGCGCCTGCTGGACATCGCCGACTACTGGCGGCTCGAATGGCAGACGCCCAAGGCGCCGCCGGACCAGGTGCTGGCCTGGGACAGCCATCCGCTGGACGAACAGCGCTACTACAACATCGCCTGCCTGCTCTACGGCAGCGACATGGCGCGGCTGGACTGGCTGCCGCCGCTGACCGGCCTGCCCTACGAGCGGGCGGTCTACTGTGACCAGGAGTTCCGTCAGGCGAGCAAGGCGCTGGAGTGGATTCGCCATTCACGGCGCACGGCGTCGATCCAGCACCACGCAGCGTGGCACCTGACCTGGGACTCGCCTTCGGTGAACCGTGACGAAACCGCTCCGCTGGTCGCCCTGCTGCGCGACGGCGACCACCTGCAACTGATGGTCAACGAGGTGTTCCGCCTGTTCCGTCCGCCGCGCCCGCTGAACATTCGCCTGGTCAGCTGCGGCGCGCCGGACGCCTGGTACAACAGCAACAGCGGGGAAATGGCGCTCTGCTACGAGCGCCTGCAGCACTTTCGCGAAATGGCCGAGAACCTGCCGCGCCTACGTACGCCGGTGACGCGGCAGTGTCCGGGCCCGGTCGGACTCAGGCCGGGCGGATGCTGAAGCCGATGCGCGGGAAGTGCACGTGGACGGTGCCGGCGCGCGGGTCTTCGCGGCGCAGGACCAGGCTTTCCAGGCCGGCGTGGAGCAGTTCGCCTTCCACCGGGTCGCAGCCGTAGTCGGTGGCGGCGATCACCACGCGCTGGCCGGCCTCGAAGCCGTTGGGGTCGACGAAGGTTTCCTCCGGCAGTGCGGCCGGCTGGTGGTCGCGGGCAACGGCAATGGCTTCCTCTGCGCTCATCTCGCTGGCGGCGCCGTGGCCGAAGCCCAGCACGCGGCCGAGCCACGCGGCGACCGCGGGGTAGTCGTCCACCAGCGGCGCGGTGACCGGCGTGCCCTTGAGGAACCAAAGGCAATGGGCCAGGGCGAAATCGGCAATGGAAGGCTCACCGAACAGATAGTCGCCCTCTTCCCGCGCCAGTTGCTGCTCGACGCGCGCCATGAACGCCGGCCACTGGTGCTTGGCCTGCTCGGCCGGCAACCGGCTGGCGGTGCCACCGCTGAACAGCTGGCTGCGGTCGGCGACGAAGGCCTGGAGGAACTGCGGCGGCAGCTTGCCGAAGCGCATGGCGATGGATTCGGGCTGGAACACCAGGCTGACGGCATGCTGGAAGATCACCGAGTCGGCCCACAGGGCGAAGCTCGCCGAGGTGAACTCGTGGCCTTCGGGGAACAGCGCCGGCACGGCCTTTTCCTGCTCCAGGCGGCGGGCGATCAGCGCGGTGTCGCAATAGATGTCGGCGCCGACCTGCAGCACCGGGGTCTTGCGGTAGCCGCCGGTGAGGGCCATGAGATCCGGCTTGGGCATCAGCGGCGGGATGGTCACCGAGCGCCAGGACAGCTGCTTGAAGCCCAGCATCAGACGCGCCTTTTCGGCGAAGGGCGAAGTCGGGTAGTGGTGCAGGATCAGCTCGGACATGGGTGGCTCCAGCGGCCGGAAGGTGGTCCGGCAGCTTAACCCGTACGCCGGGCGTGTCCTACCTCATCCCTCGGATGGCACGACATCCACGGCGCTGATGGTGAACGGGCTGGCCAGTACCAGGCGCTCCTTGGCCTGCTTGCTCAGCGCCTTGATCGCGCGCTCGCGGCGCAGGGCGTCGCCCTTGCCGGGACAGGCCTCGACATAGACCAGCGCCCGGGCCGGGCTGGAATGGAAGAAGCGCGCCCCCTTGCCCGTGCGATGAGCTTCGAAGCGCCGCTGCGCGTCGTCGCTGATGCCGCAATACAGCGCGCCGTTCTCGGCGCGCACCAGGTAGACGAACCAGGGCCTGGGTTCGGCGACGGTCACGACGCCCAGACCCGCGCCTGCATGCGATCGCAATAGCCGACCAGGCGCTCGTAGCTGCGCGCCATGTCGTTGAGCGGGGTTTCAAGGGTGCTGAGGACCAGATTGGCCAGCACGCCGTAGGTCGCGGCATCGGCGCTGCAGGGCTGGGCGCCACCGAAGTACGGCAGGTCGCCGAGCATGCCGTCGAGGGCTTCGAGGTCATCGCGGGCGAAGCCCAGCAGTTCCTCGCGGCTATGGCGCAGCAGGCCGCGGCCCTTGAGGTCGCCGCGGATCTTGCGCTGCAGCATGGCGCCCACCACTGGCCGCAGCGGCGCGGGGACGCTACGCAGCATCACGTCCTTGACCTGGCGGAAACCCTGCTCGTCGAGCCAGCGGAAGTAGATCAGCAGCGGCACCAGATGCTCGTCGCACAGGCGGGTGATCGACACCGCCCAGCCACGGCCACGGGCATCGAGCCCCGCGTCGAGGTCGAATTCGTAGTACTGCTGCAGCGTGCGCATGATGATCGCCGTGTCGGCGATGGGTTTGCCGTCCAGCGTAATGAACGGCAGCTTGCCCTTGGGCCCCTTGCGCGGGTCCATCACCGGCTTGACCTCGTACTCCAGCCCGGCGAGGCGCAGGAAGGTCTCCAGCTTCAGGCAGAAGGGGCTGACGTTGGGTACGTTGAAGGCGGGCGGGAACTGGAAAAGTGTGATCATGGCGGCGTCCGGCTTTCAGTCGCCTGTCATTTAAGCCTATCCAGCCGCCGCGGGCGAGCCCGGAAGCCCGCTATCAGGCCGTTTCCACCCGTTGTGCGCGGTACGCGGCGAGGCCTTTGGCGGCCTGCGCGCGAATCGCCGCCTGCACCGGCGGCGCCCAGCCCAGCAGGGCCCCCTTGACGCCGAGTGCCTGGCGCGACCACTTCCAGAGGTCGAAGCTGTCCACGTGCTGACAGATCAATCCTTCACGGAAGTGGAAATGTGCCTGGATGTGATTGGTCACTTTCCGACCTGTCTGGGTGAAGGTGTAGGAAGCCACCCAGCGCGCTGAACCCCGCGTTTCGTCAGCCTCGACGCCCTCGTAGGTCAGCGAGAAATCCTGGGCACGGGCGGTGAGCATGCGCCACATGTCGCCGGCTTCGGCGCCGCGCAGGTCGGTGAAGACCGGGTCGCTGAACTGCACGTCGGCGCTGTAGCAGGCGGCCATGGCCTCGCCGTCGCGACGCTGGAAGGCCTGGTAGAAACGTTCGATCAGCTGGGCATTGGCGTGGGCCATGGCGGGACTCGTGTCAGGGAGGATGGACGCAGTATCGGCAGGGGATCGACTGGACACGATTGGCAATATCGACAACATTATGATCAATAGCGCCAATTCAGCCGCCAGTTGAAAGCGAGACGCCATGTTCAGGATAGCCCTGTTCGTCTGCCCGCAAACCCTGTGTTCCAGTCTTGGCCTGGCCATGGACAGTTTCCACCTGGCCAACCGTCTGGCCGGTGAGCGGCGCTTCGAGGTGCTGCGGGTCAGCGAAGACGGCGCGCCGGTGGAGTTGCCTTTCGGACGCGTGGCAGTGGAAGGCGGGCTCGATCTCGCCGAGCGCTGCGACCTGCTGCTGATTCCTGCCACCGGCGCGGATATCGAAGCCAGCTTCGCTGCCAACCGACGACTGCTGGACTGGCTGCGCCACGCGCCTGCCGGCGTTCAACTGGGCAGCCTGTGCAGCAGCGCCTTCCTGCTGGCAGAAGCTGGCGTGCTGGACGACCGGCGCGCGACCACGCACTGGGCGCTGGAAACAGCGTTCCGCGAACGTTATCCCCAGGTGCGGCTGGACATCGACGCCCTGTGTACCGACGACAACGGTCGGCTCTGCTCCGGCGGCGCCCAGGCCGGGCTGGACCTGTGCCTGTACCTGATCGAGCGCCATGCCGGTGCGGCACTGGCGCGGCGCGCGGCGGCGACCCTGGTGTTCGAGCACGGGCGCGGCCGCC
>NZ_JBGLYK010000175.1:0-12488 GCF_047304025.1 Pseudomonas sp. Pseusp97
GGCGTCCCCCCCCCACCCCAACCCCCCCGTCCCGCCGGCCGCGCCCCCCCACCCCCCCCCCCCGGCCTTTTGCGCCCGACAACCCCCGCTCCTACAAAAAAGCCGCAGAAACGACACCGCGCTGACGCCCGAAATCCAGCATTTCCTGGCGCGTTTTCAACTTGGCCTGATTTATCCCTTATTGGCCTGATCTATCGTTCTGCGCACCGGGCCGCTTGGTCATTATCAATCCGCAGCTAGGTGAAACGGTCCTAGAAACCGTAAAACCTCAACAATAACAACTGCTTAACTGCATGGTACCAGCATGACCAGCGCGATCACCATCGAGCGGATATGCATGGAGTTCGGTACACCCGGACAAGGCCTCAAGGCCCTGGACGACGTGTCACTGGAAATCCGCGCCAACGAATTCTTCACCCTCCTCGGCCCCTCGGGCTGCGGCAAGACCACCTTGCTGCGACTGATCGCCGGCTTCGAACAACCCTCCTCCGGCAGCATTCGCCTCTACGGCGACGCGATGGAAGGCCTTCCGCCCTTCAAGCGCCCGGTCAACACCGTCTTCCAGAGCTACGCCCTGTTCCCGCACATGACCGTGGCGGAAAACATCGCCTTCGGCCTGGAAATGCAGGGCAAGAGTCGCAGCGACATCGACGCCACGGTGCAGAAGATGCTCGACCTGGTGCGCCTGCCCGAGGTCGGCAAGCGCCGCGCCGACCAGCTCTCCGGCGGCCAGCAACAGCGCATCGCCCTGGCCCGAGCCCTGGCCAGCCGGCCCAAGGTGCTGCTGCTCGACGAATCGCTGTCCGCACTGGATCTCAAGCTGCGCAAGGAAATGCAGATCGAGCTCAAGCGCCTGCAGCACGAGACCGGCATCACCTTCATCATGGTCACCCACGACCAGGAAGAAGCGCTGACCATGTCCGACCGCATCGCGGTGATGAGTCGCGGCAAGGTCATGCAGATCGGCACGCCCACCGAGATCTATGAGGCGCCGGTCAATCGCCTGGTCGCTGATTTCATCGGCGAGACCAACTTCCTCGAAGGCGAATCCAGCGGCGACAGCGTGCGCCTGGCCGACGGCCAGTTGCTCCCGGCCGCCACCACCCTGCCGGGCAAGGTGACCCTGGCGATCCGCCCGGAGCGCACCGAGCTCGCGCAGGACGGCCAGCTCGAAGGCGTGGTCGAGAACATCGTCTACGTTGGCACCGATACCGTGTACCACCTCAATGTCGCCGGTCAGGGCGGCTTCCGGGTCCGTCAGCAGAACCGCGACGGCGCCCTTTCCACCCACGCGCCCGGCGCGCGGGTGCGGGTCCGCATTCCCGCCACCGCCATCCGGGTGCTGGCCGAATGAGTACACTGCGCGCGCAAGCGGAACGAAAATCGCTGTTCAACCGCCTGGCCCTGACCAGCCCGGCGATGATCATGCTGGTAGTGTTCCTCGTCCTGCCGCTGGGCATCATGTTTGCCGTGTCGATCCAGGCACCGGGGGACTACGGCGGCGTGAAGTGGGGCCAGCACACCATCGAGGCCTACATCAACTTCCTCTGGGAGCGGGACCTGGACGACAGCCTGGCGTTCAACGCCGACTACCTGGGCATCTTCCAGCGCTCGTTTTGGCTGTCGATCCTGACCACCCTGGGCTGCGTGCTGATCGGCTTCCCCACCGCGCTGTACCTGGCGCTGCAGGACGAACGCCGGCGCAACCTGCTGCTGTTCCTGGTCACGGTGCCGTTCTGGACCAACCTGCTGGTGCGGGTCTATGCCTGGATGCTGTTGCTGCGCAACGGCGGGCTGATCGACGAAGGCCTGCACGGGCTGGGCTTCTCGAATGCCTCGCTGGGCATTCTCTACACCGACAACGCGGTGATCATCGGCCTGCTCTATACCTACCTGCCGTTCATGGTCCTGCCCATCTACACCAGCCTGGAGAAGATGGACTGGCGCCTGGTGGAAGCGGCCTTCGACCTGGGCGCCAACCGCTGGAAGGCGCTCAGGCGAATCATCATCCCGCTGGCCATGCCCGGCATCGTCGCCGGCTGCATCTTGGTGTTCATCCCTTCGCTGGGCAGCTACATCATTCCCGAGCTGCTCGGGGGCGGTAAGTCGCTGATGATCGGCAACCTGATCCAGCTGCAGTTCGGCACGGCGCACAATTGGCCGTTCGGCGCGGCGCTGTCCTTCGCCCTGCTGGCCTTCGTGCTGCTGGCGATGATGATCTACAGCATGCGGTTCAAACCGGGCGCGGCGGGAGGTCATCCATGAAGTCGGCCAACCCGCTGTGGAAGTTCACCGGGGTCCGGCCCGCCGCCTGGCTGTTCTTCGCCTTCCTCTACATCCCGATCTTCGTGCTGGTGGTGCTGAGCTTCAACAGCGGCCAATCGGCCACGCTGTGGGAAAGCTTCAGCCTGAAGTGGTATGCGGTGGTGGCGGACGACCCGGAAATCCTGCGCGCGGCGAAGAACTCGCTGATCGTCGCGACCCTCGCCACCGTGGTCGCCACCACCCTGGCCACGCTCGCCGCGCTGGGCATGCGCGGCCGCTCGTTCCGCGGGCAGACACTGATGAGCGGCGTACTGGGCCTGCCGTTGCTGGTGCCGGAGATCGTCACCGCCGTGGCGACCTTGATGTTCTTCGCCTTCATCGGCCTGAAGCTGTCGCTGTTCACCATCCTGCTGGCGCACATCGTGTTCTGCATTCCCTTCGCCTACCTGCCGATCCGCGCCCGCCTCGAAGGCATGGACCCCAGGCTCGCCGAAGCGGCGGCAGACCTCTATGCCTCGCCGTGGAAGACCTTCTGGAAGGTGACCTTCCCCCTGCTGACGCCGGGGATAGTGTCCGGTGCGATGCTGGCGTTCATCATCTCGATGGACGACTTCGTCATCACCTACTTCGTCGCCGGCGCCGGGGCAACCACCCTGCCGGTGTACATCTTCAGCTCCATCCGAATGGGGATTTCCCCGAAGATCAACGCCATATCTTCAATAATACTGTTGATTTCCATCGCGTTCGTTGCGTTGTCGTACTACGTCGGCCAGCGTCGCCGCTGACCTCCTGCCGCCAAACAAAACAACATTGCAAGGAGCTTCACCGATGAAATTCCGCCGTACCCCCATCGCCCGCGCGCTCGTCGCCGCCAGCCTGCTGCTGGCCGGCAGCGCCCATGCCGACGGCACCCTGCACTTCGCCAACTGGTCCGACTACTTCCCGCCGGAACTGCTGAAGAAGTTCGAGAAGGACACCGGCATCCACGCCACCCTGGACTCCTACGACAGCAACGAAACCCTGCTGGCCAAGCTCAAGGCCGGCGGCGGGGCGTACGACGTGGTGGTGCCGTCGGACAGCTTCATCGAGATCTTCGTCAAGGAAGGCCTGCTGCAGAAGCTCGACAAGGCGCAGCTGCCGAACCTGGCCAACCTGAAAGACAAGTTCAAGACCCTGACCTACGACCCGGGCCACGACTATTCCGTGCCCTACCTGTGGGGCACCACCGGCTACAGCTACGACAGCGCCAAGGTACCCGGCGGCAAGCTGGACGAGAGCTGGAAGCCGTTCTTCGAGCCGCCAGCCGAGCTGAAGGGCAAGGTGGTGGCGCTCAACTCCATCGAGGAGCTGTACGCCCCGGCGTCCTATTACCTGGGTGTCGACGAGTGCACCGAGGACCCGAAGGAGGCGGCGAAGATCCAGGACCTGCTGCTCAAGCAGAAACCGATGCTGGCCATGTACAACAGCGACGGCACCATCGAGCGCATGGCGGCCGGCGAGGTCTCCATGCACCAGCAATGGAACGGCGCCTTCCACCGCGCCCACGCTCAGCGCGCCAGCCTGGTCTACGTCTATCCGAAGGAAGGCGTGCGCCTGTTCATCGACAACCTGACCATTCCCAAGGACGCCACCAACATCAAGGAGGCCCACGCCTTCCTGAACTGGATGATGCAGCCTGAGAACATCGCGCTGGCCTCCAACTTCGCCAAGTACAACAACGCGATCGAGGGCTCGGACAAGTACATGGACAAGGAGCTGTTCGACGACCCGGCGATCAACACCCCGGCGGACAAGCTGGATCGCCTCAAGCCCTTCAAGCTGTGCTCGCCCAAGGCCCTGCAACTGCGCTCCAAGGTCTGGACCAAGCTGAAGAAATGACCTGCAGGTCACCCGGCGCGGCGGTGCGCGCCGGGCGACCCTGACAGTCAATTTGGCCATCTCGATCCCTTTTTGACCCTTTGCAGGGTTCTGCCCGGCAACCCTGGTTGCTAGAGTCGGGCGGCTCGCGCAGGGAGCGGCTGGAAAGGCGGCCAGCCCTTGCACCATCAAAGGTGGCGCAGGGATTTCCCGAGGGAACGCGAGCGCGTTATCCACAAGAACAAATGCCCCGAGAACGCCCATGACCAGCTTTTGCGTCAACCTGCAGCAAACACCCTCATTCCTCGCGCGTCGTCAGCGCTGCGGCTGAGCCGCAAGCCGACGACAACAGGACGGCCACCGAACGCCGCCCGCCCGCACGACAACCATAAAATCGCGAGGACTCCCATGGCCAGCCAACACAGCGCCAGCACTGCGCCTGCTCCAAAGAGCGCTCCACAAAGCACCCGACAGGGCACCCCGGCCAACGCCGACGCCCGCCTGAAACGCGTCCTGGGCCTGCCCGCCCTGGTCTTCTTCGGCCTGGTCTACATGGTCCCGCTGACCATGTTCACCACCTACGGCGTGGTCACCGAGATGACCGGCGGCCGCACCGCCACCGCCTACCTGATCACCCTGCTGGCGATGCTGTTCACGGCAGCGTCCTACAGCTTCATGGTGCGCAAGTACCCGATTTCCGGCTCCGCGTATTCCTACACCAGCCTGAGCTTCGGCCCGGTGGTCGGCTTCCTGTCCGGCTGGTCGCTGCTGCTCGATTACCTGTTCCTGCCGATGATCAACTACCTGCTCATCGGCCTGTTCATGAACATCGCCTTCCCGGAAATCCCGGCCTGGATGTTCGTGGTCGCCTCCATCGCCCTGGTGACCGTGCTCAACGTGGTCGGCATCAGCCAGGTCGCCGGCATGAGCAACGTCATCGTCGGCGCGCAGCTGGTATTCATCGTGGTGTTCGTGGTCATGTCGATCAAGACGCTCGCCGGTGGCGCTGCGATCGACTTCAGCCTGCCCTTCGTCGGTGACGGCACCCAGCCCGGCTTCGCCCCGCTGATGGCCGGCGCCGCGGTGCTGTGCCTGTCGTTCCTGGGCTTCGACGCGGTCTCTACCATGGCCGAGGAAACCCGTGACGCCCGCCGCGACATTCCCCGCGCGATCATCATCACTACCGTCATCGCCGGCCTGATGTTCACCCTGCTGGCGATCATCAGCCAGCTGGTGTTCCCCGGCAGCGTGTTCCAGAACGCCGACTCGGCGGCCAACGAAGTGATGCTCAAGGCCGGCGGCCAGTTCCTCGGCAACTTCTTCACCTCCGCCTACATCGCCGGCTGCATCGGCTCGGCGCTGGCGTCCCAGGCCTCGGTGTCGCGCATCATCTTCACCATGGGCCGCGACGGCATCCTGCCGCGCAGCCTGTTCGGTGTACTGCACGCACGCTTCCAGACCCCGGTGGTGGCGATCCTGGTGGTCTCCGCCGTATCCCTGCTGGCGGTCGGGCTGGACCTGACCACCCTCGCCTCGATGATCAGCTTCGGCGCGCTGGTGGCCTTCTCCGTGGTCAACCTGGCGGTGATCCGCACCTACCTGGGTGTCGAGCGGCGCCGCGGGGCGAAGAACGTCCTGCTCTACGGGGCGATCCCGTTCATCGGCCTGTGCCTGACCCTGTGGCTGTGGACCAGCCTCTCGCAGCTGACGCTGGTGGTCGGCCTGAGCTGGTTCGCGGTCGGTTTCGCTTACCTGGCGGTGCATACCGGCGGCTTCCGCCGCAAGGCGCCGAGTGTGAATTTCGAGGAAAACGCCTGACGGCCCAGCTACTAGAACCCAACGGGCGCCCGGAGGCGCCCTCAGGAGCGCGTGATGTTGACGATCTATACCGACGACCATCGCTTGCACCACGGTCAGCACGAGCTGATCGGCGGCCAGTTCACCCCCTGCTTCGAAAAGCCCAGCCGCGCCGACATGGTGCTGGACCGGGCCAAGGCGGTGAAACTGGGCGACATCCAGGCCCCGCGCGACTTCGGCCTGGAACCCATCCTGAGGGTGCACAGCGAAGGCTTCGTGCGGTTTTTGCAGCACGCCTGGCGTGACTGGCTGGCCACCGGCCGTACCCACGACATGCTGCCGATCTGCTGGCCGACCCGCCGCCTGCGGCAGAAGGAGCCGGACAGCATCGACGGCCGCCTGGGCTACTACAGCCTGGACGCCGGCGCGCCGATCACCGCCGGCACCTGGCAGGCGGTGCTCAGCTCGGTGAACGTGGCGATGACCGGCCAGGCCGAACTGGCCAAGGGCGCGCGCTCGGTGTTCTCCCTGTGCCGTCCGCCGGGCCACCACGCCTCGGCGGACTTCATGGGCGGCTACTGCTTCTTCAACAACGCGGCCATCGCCGCCCAGTCGATCCTCGACCAGGGCGCCAACCGCGTAGCCATCCTCGATGTCGACTACCACCACGGCAACGGCACCCAGGACATCTTCTACGACCGTGCCGACGTGCTGTTCACCTCGATTCACGGCGATCCGCGCTTCGAATACCCCTATTTCCTCGGCTACGCCGACGAGAAAGGCCAGGGCGTGGGTGAAGGCTTCAACTTCAACTATCCGCTGGCCTCGGGCAGCGACTGGTCGGTGTGGAGCCTGGCGCTGCAGGCGGCGATCCGGCAGATTTCGGCGTACAAGCCGGACGTGCTGATCGTGTCGCTGGGCGTGGACACCTACAAGGAAGACCCGATCTCCCAGTTCAAGCTGGACAGCCCGGACTACCTGCGCATGGGCGAAGCCATCGGCAAGCTCGGCCTGCCGACGCTGTTCGTGATGGAGGGCGGGTACGCGGTGGAGGAGATCGGCATCAACGCGATCAATGTGCTGCAGGGGTTTGAAAGCATCGGCTGAAGCGTTTCCTGACCTGTAGGAGCGAGCTTGCTCGCGAACAGCCCTCCGCTCACCGGACTGACGGCTGGAATGCGCTTCGCGAGCAAGCTCGCTCCTACGAAGAGCATGAAAAAGCCGCGACGGGATCACTCCCGGCGCGGCTTCTTCATTTACGGCGGAATTACTGGAGGACCTCGACCCGATCCACGTCGATATCGGTGGCCTTCTGCTTGTGGTGGTCGACCTCACCGGTCAGGCGCACCTTGGTGTTCTCGGATACCGAGGCGCCGGCCGGCCAGTCGTCATGGTCGATCTCGACCTGGATGCTGCCGGTGGCGTCCTTGAACTCGTAGTGCTCACCGCCGATGCGCTTGGTGATCACGCCTTCTAGCACCACCGGGGTGTCGTCGGCGGCGGACTGCGCCTGCTTGACCGTGGTGATCTGCGCAGCGGCGGCTGCGGGCTTGGCGTCGCTGCCCGGGCCGGTGTAGCCGGCGGCCAGAGTGACGGTGGAGAACAGGCCAGCGGCAGCGATCAGGGGGAGATGACGAAGTTTCATGGAAGTGCCTCCTGCGGCGTTTTCGATGGGTTCAGCTTATGGCCGGCGGCTGAAACCAGCCTGAATCCGGACTTAACCCAACCTTAAAGCCATCCGACCCGCACTCCCCCGGCCTGGATCAATCCGTTTTGGCCGCCTCGCGCTTGAACACGTAGAACAGGTCCGGTTCGCTGACCATGTAGATGGTGCCCTGCTCGTCGATGGCCACGCCCTCGGCGCGCGGGATGCGGTCGTCCAGGCCGTTGAGCCCGCCGAGCAGGCTGATGAAGCTGATCGGCTCGCCCTTCTCGTCCAGCTCCAGCAGCAGGTGCGACTCCGCCGACAGCACCAGGGTATGCCCGGTGCGCGGGTCGATGCTCAGCGCCGAGACATTGGTCATCAGCAGGTCGCTGGGCAGCGGCTGCAGGGCTCCGGTCAGGCTCGGCCCGCCGTCGCTGGCGAGGCTGAACAGCGCCAGCGGATCGCGCTCCTGCCCCAGCACCAGGCGATGCTGGCGCGGGTCCCAGGCAATCCCTTCGATGCCCTTGTTCTTCTTGCCGCGCGGGCCGAGATCGAAGCTGGACAGCTTGGCCGTGCTCAGCTCGCGGGTCTGCGGATCGACCTGGAAGATGGTCAGCGAATTCTTGCGCTCGTCGGTCACGGCGATATTGCCGTTCTCCAGCACCGCCACGCCCTCGGGGTTGGACATGCCCAGCAACGGGATCACCCGCAGCACGTCACCGGTGAGCGACAGTTCGGCCAGCAGCGGCTTCTTGCCGGTGACGGTGAACAGGGTGCGGGTCACCGGGTTGTAGGCCAGGTCGGAGGTTTCCTGCCCTTCGAGGCCACCCTTGAGCGGCTTGGCCTGGATCACCGCCCGGTAGCCGGGCAGCCAGATACTTTCCGAGCGCGCCTGGGCGCTGGTGTCCTGCTCGCGCAGCCACAGGCGCGCGCGGTCATCCCAGTGGAAGCGCGAAGTCAGGTAGCCAAGCACTACCAGGATGAGGAGCAGGGCCAGCAGCAGCCAGCGAGGACGAAGGACGGACATGGTCATGACGACTCTTGTTGGTCAGCACGGCAAGGCGTCCCGCAAGACGCGAAGGCCGCACAAACGGCGGCCTTCGGCGGGACAACGGTGTTAAAGCACGCGGCTTTCGAATCGGCTCGCGCCGGGAAGTTCCAGCACTACCTCACTGCCGCTGTGGAGCGGACCGACGCCGACCGGAGTGCCGGTGGAAACCACGTCGCCCGGCTGCAGCGAGAAGTGCCCGCAGATGTGCTGGATCAGCGGCACGATGGGGTTGAGCATGTCGCGGCTGTTGCCGTCCTGGCGGACTTCGCCGTCGATCACCAGGCGGATGCCGATATCGGTCGGGTCCGGGAAGTGGTCGGCGCTGACGAAGGGCGCCAGCACGAAGGCGCCGTCGAAGGACTTGGCCAGCTCCCAGGGCAGGCCCTTTTCCTTCAGCCTGGCCTGTACGTCGCGCAGGGTCAGGTCCAGCGCCGGGGCGTAGCCGGAGATGGCATCCAGCACTTCCTCGGCGCTCGGTTTGCGCGACAGCGGCTTGCCGATCAGCACGGCGATTTCCGCCTCGTAGTGCACCGCGCCACGGTCTTCAGGAATGGCAAAACCGCCGGCCTGCGACACGGTGCAGGAACCGGGCTTGATGAACAGCAGCGGCTCGGTCGGTACCGGGTTGTTCAGTTCCTTGGCGTGCTCCGCGTAGTTGCGGCCGACGCAGACCACCTTGCCCAGGGTGAAATGGATCGGGGTGCCATCGACGTACTGATGCTGGTAACTCATGACCGACTCCTGAACGCATGGAAGAGATGATCCACGCGGGGCTCGTGGTCCCGCGCGGGTGCCCGCATCCTGCCGGCGCACGCGCCACTTCCCGTGACGCTGACGCGCGAAGGGCCGGCCCCTCTATCCAAAGAGCCGGCCCTTCTCTATGCAGCGACTTATTCGGCGAAGATCTTGCCGGGGTTCATGATCCCGTTCGGGTCGAACACCGCCTTGACTGCCTTCATGTAGCCGATTTCAGCCTCGGAGCGAGAGTAACCCAGGTAATCGCGCTTGGTCATGCCCACGCCGTGCTCGGCGGAGATGGAGCCGTTGTACTTCTGCACGGTCTCGAACACCCACTTGTTGACGGTCGCGCACTTGGCGAAGAACTCGTCCTTGGTCAGGTTCTCGGGCTTGAGGATGTTCAGGTGCAGGTTGCCGTCGCCGATGTGGCCGAACCAGACCACTTCGAAGTCCGGGTAGTTGGCCGCGACTATATCGTCGATGTCCTTGAGGAAGGCCGGGACCTTGCCGACGGTGACCGAGATGTCGTTCTTGTACGGCGTCCAGTGGGAGATGGTCTCGGAGATGTACTCGCGCAGCTTCCACAGGTTCTGCAACTGCTGCTCGCTCTGGCTCATCACGCCATCGAGGACCCAGCCCTGCTCCACACAATATTCGAAAGTCGCCAGCGCCTCGTTGGCCACTTCCTCGGTGCTGGCCTCGAACTCCAGCAGGGCATAGAACGGGCAGTCGGTCTCGAAGGCCGGCGGCACGTCGCCGCGGGCCATGATCTTGGCCAGGGCCTTGTCGGAGAAGAACTCGAAGGCGGTCAGGTCCAGCTTGTTCTGGAACGCGTGCAGCACCGGCATGATCGAGTCGAAGTCAGGGGTGCCCAGGACCATCGCGGTGAGGTTCTTCGGCTGGCGCTCCAGGCGCATGGTGGCCTCGACCACGAAGCCCAGGGTGCCTTCGGCGCCAATGAACAGCTGGCGCAGGTCATAGCCGGTGGCGTTCTTGATCAGGTCCTTGTTCAGCTCCAGCAGGTCGCCCTTGCCGGTGACGACCTTCAGGCCAGCCACCCAGTTGCGGGTCATGCCGTAGCGAATGACCTTGATCCCGCCGGCATTGGTACCGATGTTGCCGCCAATCTGGCTGGAACCGGACGATGCGAAGTCAACCGGGTAATACAGGCCGTGCTCTTCGGCGAAGGTCTGCAGCTGCTTGGTGATCACGCCCGGCTGGCAGACCACGGTGCGGTCGAATTCGTTGAAGGCCAGCACCTTGTTCATGTAGTCGAAGGCCACGACCACCTCGCCATTCGCGGCGACGGCGGCGGCGGAGAGACCGGTGCGACCACCGGAGGGGACCAGCGCGACCTTGTGCTCATTAGCCCAGCGGACAATGGCCTGGACCTGCTCGGCGCTCTTGGGGAAGGCGATTGCCAGGGGCGCCGGGGCGAAATGCTTGGTCCAATCCTTGCCATAGGTGTCGAGGGAATCGGCGTCTGTCAGCAGCTTCCCGGCATCCAGCAGGGGCTTGAGCGATTCGATCAGGGCGTCGCGGGTCATTGGAGGAACTCTCAAATGGTTCATGGTCGTCCTGAGAACAGCTCAGGTCGCAACCGGGCAAGGAAAAGGGAGAACATGCTAGCATACGCACCCCACGCAGATCGCCACCTGGCGCCAAGCCTGGCACCGGCCGGTCCGGCCTGAGCTGTTCAATTTCTCGCCACATCCCGGGACTACAGGTTCAAAGCAGATGAGCAAGACTTCTCTCGACAAGAGCAAGATCAAATTCCTTCTCCTTGAAGGCGTGCACCAGAACGCCGTCGACACCCTCAAGGCAGCCGGCTACTCCAACATCGAGTACCTCAAGACCGCGCTGTCCGGTGACGAGCTGAAGGAAAAGATTGCCGATGCCCACTTCATCGGTATCCGCTCCCGCACCCAGCTGACCGAAGAAGTCTTCGACGCTGCCAAGAAGCTGATCGCGGTGGGCTGCTTCTGCATCGGCACCAACCAGGTCGACCTGAACGCGGCCCGCGAGCGCGGCATCGCCGTGTTCAACGCGCCCTACTCCAACACCCGTTCGGTCGCCGAACTGGTGCTGGCCGAGGCCATCCTGCTGCTGCGCGGCATCCCGGAGAAGAACGCCTCCTGCCACCGCGGCGGCTGGATCAAGTCCGCCGCCAACTCCTTCGAGATCCGCGGCAAGAAGCTGGGCATCGTCGGCTACGGCTCGATCGGCACCCAGCTCTCGGTCCTGGCCGAAGCTCTGGGCATGCAGGTGTTCTTCTACGACACCGTGACCAAGCTGCCGCTGGGTAACGCCCAGCAGGTCGGCAACCTGCACGAGCTGCTCGGCATGTCCGACATCGTCTCGCTGCACGTGCCGGAACTGCCGTCCACCCAGTGGATGATCGGCGAGAAGGAAATCCGCGCCATCAAGAAAGGCGGCATCCTGATCAACGCCGCCCGTGGCACCGTGGTCGAGCTGGACCACCTGGCCGCCGCGATCAAGGACGAGCACCTGATCGGCGCTGCTATCGATGTATTCCCGGTCGAGCCCAAGTCCAACGACGACGAGTTCGAAAGCCCGCTGCGCGGCCTGGATCGCGTGATCCTGACCCCGCACATCGGCGGCTCCACCGCCGAAGCCCAGGCCAACATCGGCCTGGAAGTGGCCGAGAAGCTGGTCAAGTACAGCGACAACGGCACCTCGGTGTCCTCGGTCAACTTCCCCGAAGTGGCCCTGCCGTCGCACCCGGGCAAGCACCGCCTGCTGCACATCCATGAGAACATCCCGGGTGTGATGAGCGAGATCAACAAGGTGTTCGCCGACAACGGCATCAACATCTCCGGCCAGTACCTGCAGACCAACGACAAGGTCGGCTACGTGGTGATCGACGTCGACGCCGAGTACTCGGACCTGGCGCTGGAGAAGCTGCAGCACGTGAACGGCACCATCCGCAGCCGCGTGCTGTTCTAAGCGCTGCTGGGTGGCAAGAAAAAAGGAGGCCTTCGGGCCTCCTTTTTTCGTTTCAGCACCGGATGCAAAGGCGATGGGGTGAACCCTGTAGGAGCGGGGGTGGTGGGGGAAAAAAAACCCACCGGCGGGTTGGGGGGCACGAGCGGACGCCAGAAAAGGCGCCCCGAG
>NZ_JBGLYK010000176.1:0-12447 GCF_047304025.1 Pseudomonas sp. Pseusp97
CGCCGGTACAGCCGCCCGAAGCCGTGCCGCAACCGGTCACGCCCGCCGCGGCGGAAACCGTCGCCCACGTCTCCCGCCCGCTGACCCAGGAACAGCAATTGATGGAGCTGCAGCGGCGCAACCTGCCGTACGAGGAGTACCGCGACGAGTACCGGCGGATCATGGGGCGCTGAGGCAGGCATGGCGTCGCTGATCGAGCTGTTCGTTCAGTTGTTGCTGGTCGATTCCATCGCCCATGATCGTGACGCGCCAACCTGGATCAAGCGCTACCGGAAGCCCCTCAGGATTGCGCTGATCCTCTCGGCAGTCGTGGTACTCCCGCTCCTGGGGCTGGTGCTCTGGAGACTCATCACCGGCTGAACGAAGAGCCCGTCCCCGCGACTGCGTTGCTGCGGCAATCAGAACCAGCCGCCGCCCGACAGCTCCTGCTCACAGCTCTTGTACTGGGCGCCGTACAGCGAGGCGCGCGCCTGGACCTTCTGCGACACGGTCTTCAGCCACGGTTTGGCGTCGTAGCTGCGCTGGCGATAGCCGCCCCAGCCCTCGTGGTAGTTCAGGTACTGGCCGTAGGCGTCCCACTTGGAGACGCGGTTCACGCTGTAGGTCTTGTTCATGTACCAGCCCATGAAGTCCAGCGCGTCGGCGAAGTCGTCGCGGTCGGCGCCCCAGCCGCCGGCTTCCTTCTTGTAGTCCGCCCAGGTTTCGTCCTTGGCCTGGGCGTAGCCGTAGGCGGAGCTGACGCGCCCCCAGGGGATGAAACCGAGGAAGTAGTAACGCGGTGGCAGGGCGTCGTGCTTGAAGGAGGACTCCTGGTACATCATCGCCATCGGCACCTGGATGGTCCCGCCCCAGCGCTTCTGCACCTGCAGCGCCGCTTCGTGCCATTTCGGCTTTTCGCGGAATATTTCGCAAAGGTTCTCGGGGTGCGCCGGAGGCTTGGTGGCGCAGCCGGCAAGGGCCAGGAGCAGGGCGGGCAGCAGAAGCCGGAGCATGGGCGGGTGGTCCTTTTCTCGCGCTATGGCGCAAGGCTTATACAACCTTGGATGGCGAAGAGGAATCGTCGGGCGTCGAGGGTTTCCTGGCCCCCGACTGCAGCCGGCAGGCGTGGTCTGCGCGGCTGCTCGCCAGAAACGGAAAAGCCCGCTCGGGGCGGGCTTTTCAGGTGGTTCCGCAGATTGCCTGAGGCACTCTCGAAACAGGAAGGTGGCGCACCAGGCGGGATTCGAACCCACGACCCCTGCCTTCGGAGGGCAGTACTCTATCCAGCTGAGCTACTGGTGCGTAACGCCGCGGCTGGCGCGGCAGGCGGCAATCATACGCATCTCCCGTGCGGGCGTCCAATGCAGGTACGCTCGTTCATGATATCGAACGAAAACAGCCGCCTGTCGGTAGAAAGCCTCCGAAAACCCGCGGCAACCTGATACCTTCATTGGTTTTGTCGAACGAGCTATTGCCCTTTGCAGTCGAGGGCCCTAGGATTCGTTTGAGATTTCAAACGCCTCCCCATCACAACAACAGGAGACCGGAGCATTGGCATCACACCAGCCGGCCATCAGCCTGCGGGATGACAGTCTTCCGTTGCACCCACCGCATGTCCCTTGTGACAGGTCTCCGTGCGGCTTCCGTCGATCAGCGTACCGGAAGGTTGTAGGGCAGTCGTACTCCTGGGCCGAGCCCGGGAACCTGTGCGTGAACGAGTTCAACCAGACCGGGCAATGACCCCGGCCTGCGTTTTTTCGTGTCCGCATGCCGAGCGAACTAAGAGCCGTTCGCCGGGCGTCGCCTCCATAGCAGGGCGACATTCGCCTCCAGCGTCGATACTGATCGGCCGGAGCGAATGAACGGCAGAGACCGCGGTCTCTCCCATCCAGACAACAAGGCAGGCGGGGACTTCAGGTCGACCCGCCGTCCACAGGCTTTCCTCGAAAGGAGACAGGTCATGCAACTCAATGATGCCAAGCTGTTCCGCCAACAGGCTTACATTGACGGTTCCTGGGTCGACGCCGACAACGGCAAGACCATCAACGTGAACAACCCGGCCACCAACGAGATCATCGGCACCGTGCCGAAGATGGGCGCAGACGAAACCCGTCGCGCCATCGAAGCCGCCGACAAGGCCCTGCCGGCCTGGCGTGCACTGACCGCGAAAGAGCGCGCCAACAAGCTGCGCAAGTGGTTCGACCTGATGATCGCCAACCAGGACGACCTGGCGCGCCTGATGACCATCGAGCAGGGCAAGCCGCTGGCCGAAGCCAAGGGCGAGATCGCCTACGCCGCCTCCTTCCTCGAGTGGTTCGGCGAAGAAGCCAAGCGCATCTACGGCGACACCATTCCGGGCCACCAGCCCGACAAGCGCATCATCGTGATCAAGCAGCCGATCGGCGTGACCGCGGCCATCACCCCGTGGAACTTCCCGTCCGCGATGATCACCCGCAAAGCCGGCCCGGCCCTGGCCGCTGGCTGCACCATGGTGCTCAAGCCCGCTTCGCAGACTCCGTACTCCGCCCTGGCCCTGGCCGAGCTGGCTGAGCGCGCAGGCATTCCGAAGGGTGTGTTCAGCGTCGTCACCGGCAGCGCCGGCGAAGTCGGCGGTGAGCTGACCAGCAACCCGATCGTGCGCAAGCTGACCTTCACCGGCTCCACCGAGATCGGTCGCCAGCTGATGGCCGAATGCGCCAAGGACATCAAGAAAGTGTCCCTGGAACTGGGCGGCAACGCTCCGTTCATCGTGTTCGACGATGCAGACCTGGACGCCGCCGTCGAAGGCGCGCTGATTTCCAAGTACCGCAACAACGGCCAGACCTGTGTCTGCGCCAACCGCCTGTACGTCCAGGACGGCGTGTACGACGCCTTCGTCGAGAAGCTGAAGGCCGCCGTGGCCAAGCTGAACATCGGCAACGGCCTGGAGCAGGGCGTCACCACCGGCCCGCTGATCGATTCCAAGGCGGTCGCCAAGGTCGAAGAGCACATCGCCGACGCCGTTTCCAAGGGCGCCAAGGTCCTCACCGGCGGCAAGCCGCACGCCCTGGGCGGGACCTTCTTCGAGCCGACCATCCTGGTCGACGTGCCGAAGTCTGCCCTGGTGTCCAAGGACGAGACCTTCGGCCCGCTGGCGCCGGTGTTCCGCTTCAAGGACGAGGCCGAAGTCATCGCCATGTCCAACGACACCGAGTTCGGCCTGGCTTCCTACTTCTATGCCCGCGACCTGGCCCGCGTGTTCCGCGTCGCCGAGCAGCTGGAATACGGCATGGTGGGTATCAACACCGGCCTGATCTCCAACGAAGTGGCGCCGTTCGGCGGCATCAAGGCCTCGGGCCTGGGCCGTGAAGGTTCGAAGTACGGCATCGAGGACTACCTCGAAGTCAAATACCTCTGCCTCGGCGGTATCTGATCGGTTTTTTCCGTGGGCGCAAGGTGGCAGGCAAGAGCTGACAGCCACCTTCGCGCCGGCGTTTTCCGGTGGTAGCACCGGACAACCCGTCCGGCGGGCCGCAAGTGCCGCGACAGTCGATCATCGTATGCTGTCGTGTGTGGCTTCTCCCCGCTTTCATCCTTTGATCCGGTCGCCCGATGAGCGGCCACTGAGGAAGCTATGAGCAAAACCAACGAATCCCTGCTGCAACGTCGTCAGGCCGCCGTACCGCGCGGTGTAGGCCAGATCCACCCGGTCGTCGCCGAGCGCGCCGAGAACTCCACCGTGTGGGACGTCGAAGGTCGTGAGTACATCGACTTCGCCGGCGGCATTGCCGTTCTGAACACCGGTCACCTGCACCCGAAAGTGATCGCCGCCGTTCAGGAGCAACTGACCAAGCTGTCCCACACCTGCTTCCAGGTGCTGGCGTACGAGCCCTACATCGAGCTGGCCGAAGAAATCGCCAAGCGCGTTCCGGGCAACTTCCCGAAGAAGACCCTGCTGGTCACCTCCGGCTCCGAAGCCGTTGAAAACGCCGTGAAGATCGCCCGTGCCGCCACCGGCCGCGCCGGCGTGATCGCCTTCACCGGCGCCTACCACGGCCGCACCATGATGACCCTGGGCCTGACCGGCAAGGTCGTTCCGTACTCCGCCGGCATGGGCCTGATGCCGGGCGGCATCTTCCGCGCCCTGGCTCCGTGCGAACTGCACGGCGTGAGCGAAGACGAGTCGATCGCCAGCATCGAGCGCATCTTCAAGAACGACGCTCAGCCGCGCGACATCGCCGCGATCATCATCGAGCCGGTGCAGGGCGAGGGTGGCTTCTACGTCAACTCCAAGTCCTTCATGCAGCGCCTGCGCGCCCTGTGCGACGAGCATGGCATCCTGCTGATCGCCGACGAAGTACAGACCGGCGCTGGCCGTACCGGCACCTTCTTCGCCACCGAGCAACTGGGCATCGTTCCGGACCTGACCACCTTCGCCAAGTCCGTTGGCGGTGGTTTCCCGATCTCCGGTGTTTCCGGTAAAGCCGAAATCATGGACGCCATCGCTCCCGGCGGCCTGGGCGGTACCTACGCCGGCAGCCCGATCGCTTGCGCCGCGGCCCTGGCCGTGCTGAAAGTGTTCGACGAAGAGAAGCTGCTGGAGCGTTCGCAAGCCGTTGGCGAGAGCCTGAAGGCGGGTCTGCGCGACATCCAGGCCAAGCACAAGGTGATCGGCGACGTTCGTGGCCTGGGTTCGATGATCGCCATCGAGCTGTTCGAAGGCGGCGACCACAACAAGCCGGCCGCTGAACTGGTCAGCAAGATCGTGGTTCGTGCCCGCGAGAAAGGTCTGATCCTGCTCTCCTGCGGTACCTACTACAACGTGATCCGCTTCCTGATGCCCGTCACCATCCCTGACGCGCAGCTGGAAAAAGGCCTGGCCATCCTGGCCGAGTGCTTCGACGAACTGGCCTGAGCCTTACCGCTCTAACGGTTCAAGAGAAAGGCCCGCGCAAGCGGGCCTTTTTTTGTGCCGTATTTTTTGTGAGAAATGTCCGCCGAAGTTAAGGGCGCGCAGGGGAAAGCTCGTGGGCTTTGGACTACGCTGCGCTGTATCCGAAGGCCGCTGGCCGACGGCATCCGAAGGACCGGGCATTCGACAGGGAAGCTCTGGATCGGTTGTTCCGTCCGCGGCGGCAAACGTCCCGAACGAGGTGTGATCCATGAGCGATTCGCCCGGCGTGCTGGTCGCTGCCAGCGACCCCTGGAGTCGCGAGCTGCTCGGCCAGCTGGTGCTGAGCGTGCGCTGCGACGCGAAGGTCGAATTCTGCGCAGACGGTGACACGGCCATCGAAGCCTGTCGCCGACTTCCCTTCGCCCTGATTCTCGCCGAGCGCGAGCTGCCCGGCAGCGATGGGCTGGAATTGCTGCGCCACGTGCGCCTGCGCCGCCGTGGGCCGCTCGCCCAGGCGTTCATCCTGATCAGCTCCAAGGCCGATGCCGCCAGCGTGCGCGCTGCCCTGCCACTGGCGCCCACGGCCTACCTGGTCAAACCCTTCAACGCCGAGAGCCTGCGCGAACGCCTGCGCGTGCTGCTGCTGGCGCCAGGGGAGAATGTCGTCTGCGACCTGCCGACCCTGGAGGACAGCCTGTCGCTGGAGCGCTTCCTGCAGACCGAGCGCGACGCCACAGAGGGCGCGCCGCTGATGGGCGAAGTCGGCGCGGCGGTGAACCGCTGCATGGAAGCCAGTGACATCAACCTGGAGATACTCGAGCAGCAGTTCGGCCACGATCCGCAGATCACCGCCTGCCTGATCTCCGCGGCGAACAGCGCGGCCCGGCACGTCGGCATGCCCTGTCAGACATTGATGCAGGCGCTGTCGCGCCTGGGCGTGGCGCAGGCGCTGAACCTGATGCTGGCGGTGGCGCTACAGCGCGCCGCGACCCTCGACGACCCGCTGCTCAAGGAGCGTGCCGAGCACTTCTGGGAGCTGTCCCGGCATACTGCCGATGCGGGCTTTGCCCTGGCCGAGTCCCTCGGCGCCGATGCCGACCGCTGCTTCACCGCCGGCCTGCTGCATTGCCTGGGCGATCTCGCATTGCTGCGCAGCCTGCAGGACTGGCACAGCGCGGGCGGCGAGCTGAGCGAAGCCGAGGTCGATAAGATCCTGAAAGAACATGGCGCGAGCTTCGGTTCCGCGCTGCGCACCCGCTGGCGCCTGCCGCTGGAGCTGCGCAATCTGATCGCCGCCGCCTACGCCATCGAAAACGGCGTTTTCAGTCGCGAAGCCCTGATCGTCAATCTCGCCGCGACTGCAGCGCGTCTGCCGGAAGAGGAGCTGCCCAGGCTCAAGGACCACAAGGCCACGCGCATGCTGCAGCTGACGCCGGCGCAGCTGGGCTACCTCGGGCGCACCTGAGTCCTCAGGTGTAGTAGTACTTCTTCGCCCAGGCGTAGGGGCGTTGCTTTTCGGCGCACCAGTCCACGAAGCTGCCGTCGGGGCGAGCCGAAAAGGCCTGCCAGTCATCCAGCAGCGCCGTGAGCTGCGCGACTTCATCGGCCTGGCGAGTGAACGGACCGGCGTCCGGCGCCTCGGCGATGAGTCCGGTCGCGAGATCCAACGCTTCGCGCGCGTCTGCCGGTTCGCCGATGAAAAACCCCTCGTCCAGATGGTGCGTCGCGTAGTCCGCGGCGCCCAGGGCGAAATCGATCAATCGGCAGCGAACAGCGACATCGTGCGGGCCGACCGCCAGCGCGCGGCGCAGGAGGTCGCCATCATTCTGCAGCAATCCCAGCCAGCGCAGTGGCGCATGCGCCGTCGGTTCGCTGTCGATCCAGGCTTGCAACGTCGGGAACAGGAAGCGTGCCAGCAGCGGCTGGGCGAGAAACTGGTGGGCTTCGCGGGTCCGGCCGTGCAGCTCGACGATCTGCAGGGCCTGTTCGCGCGCCGCCAAGCTGTCGGACGCGGGAGCATTTCGCAGGTAGTCGTCGAGGGCGGCGAACGCCTCTCGGCGCAGGCCTCGACTGCGGGCGCGGGCGTATTCCGCCAGCGCCTGCAGGCCGGGCAGGCTCGCCAGTGCATCAGCGAGCCGTTCCAGTCCTTCGAAGTTATCCTGGTTCCAGTAGTGCATGAAGCGATGCGTTTAGCGCGCGGCCAGCAGTTCCTTGCCGCGCACGACGGCGGCGCGGACCTGGTTCGGCGCGGTGCCGCCGATGTGGTCCCGGGCGTTCACCGAGCCTTCCAGGGTCAGCACGGCGAACACGTCGTCGTCGATCTGGTCGCTGAACTGGCGCAGCTCGTCCAGGCTCATCTCGGCGAGGTCCTTGCCGCTGTCCACGCCGTACTTCACCGCGTGGCCGACGATTTCGTGGCAGTCGCGGAACGGCAGGCCACGGCGCACCAGGTAATCGGCGAGGTCGGTGGCGGTGGAGAAGCCGCGGCGCGCCGCTTCGCGCATGATCTCGCGCTTGGGCTTGATCGCCGGAACCATGTCGGCGAAGGCGCGCAGGCTGTCGCGCAGGGTGTCGGCGGCGTCGAACAGCGGCTCCTTGTCTTCCTGGTTGTCCTTGTTGTACGCCAGCGGCTGGCCCTTCATCAGGGTCAGCAGGCCGGCGAGGTGGCCGAACACGCGGCCGGACTTGCCGCGCACCAGCTCGGGGACGTCCGGGTTCTTCTTCTGCGGCATGATCGAGGAGCCGGTGCAGAAGCGGTCGGGCAGGTCGATGAACTGGAACTGTGCGCTGGTCCAGAGCACCAGTTCTTCGGAGAAGCGCGACAGGTGCATCATCGCGATTGAGGCGGCGGCGCAGAATTCGATGGCGAAGTCACGGTCGGAGACGCCGTCCAGCGAGTTGCCGGAGATCGCTTCGAATCCCAGCAGTTCGCAGGTGATGGTCCGGTCGATCGGGTAGGTGGTGCCGGCCAGCGCGGCGCTGCCCAGGGGCATCCGGTTGGCGCGCTTGCGGCAGTCCACCAGGCGCTCGTAGTCGCGGCTGAGCATTTCGAACCAGGCCAGCAGGTGATGGCCGAAGGTTACCGGCTGCGCGGTCTGCAGGTGGGTGAAGCCGGGCATGATGGTATCCGCTTCGGCTTCCGCCAGGCCCAGCAGGCCCTGCTGCAGGCGGGTGATTTCGGCGAGGATCAGGTCGATCTCGTCGCGCAGCCACAGGCGGATGTCGGTGGCCACCTGGTCGTTGCGCGAGCGGCCGGTGTGCAGCTTCTTGCCGGTAACGCCGATGCGGTCGGTCAGGCGCGCCTCGATGTTCATGTGCACGTCTTCCAGGTCGACGCGCCAGTCGAAGGTGCCGGCCTCGATCTCGCTCTGGATCTGCTTGAGGCCAGCGATGATGGTGTCGCGCTCGCTGTCCGTCAGCACGCCGACCTTGGCCAGCATGGTGGCGTGGGCGATGGAGCCCATGATGTCGTGGCGGTAGAGGCGCTTGTCGAAGTCGACGGAAGCGGTGAAGCGGGCGACAAAGGCATCGACGGGCTCGCTGAAGCGGCCGCCCCAGGACTGGTTGGTCTTCTCTACGCTCATGACTCTCTCTCGCTGAAACGGGCAGGCGCGGCGCGCGGCCTGCAGGAAGGGCAAAGTGCGACGATAATAGCAGGCTGCAGGGCAAAACCGGCGGCGCTTTGGCGTGTTGCGGCCGGCGAGCGGCGGGCCGATTGTCGCGGGTGACCGAGCCGATCCTTGCGCTGGCCGACAAATCCAGCGTTTTGCCATCACGCGGCGCTTGCCGCCATGCAGGCGCTTACGGAAACTGCGCGGATGCCCAGACTGACGAAGACCGGCGACCAGCCGGCGCCCAACGAAGATTTCTTCATCCCCGAACTCTGCCAGCCCGAGGCGCTGTTCAGCCTGGTGCTGCTCGCCGAGCTGCTGGTGCTCGTGCTGGTACTCGCCGAGCCGATGACACCGAGCTTCAACTGGGTGCGCCTGGCGCTGTCGTCGCTGTTCGTGCAGTGGATCGTGCTGCTCTCGGCCGGTTTGCTCTGCCAGCTGCGACCCTTCATGGCGCGCTGGCCGGCCTGGTTCTCCGGACTGCTCAGTTGTGCGCTGGTGATCCTGCTGACCCTGGGCTGCACCTGGGTGGCCGACTACTTCTCCCTGGGCGGGCCGATGTCGCGCACCGGCGAGGTCAATCTGTACCTGCGGCATGCGTTGATTGCGCTCATCATGTCCACGCTGTTGCTACGCTACTTTTATCTGCAGAGCCAATGGCGACGGCAGGAACAGGCCGAATTGCGGGCGCGGATCGAATCGCTGCAGGCGCGCATCCGTCCGCATTTCCTGTTCAACAGCCTCAACAGCATCGCCAGCCTGATCGAGATCGATCCGGGCAAGGCCGAGCTGGCGGTGTTGAATCTTTCGGACCTTTTCCGCGCCAGCCTGGCCAAACCTGGAACATTAATTTCCTGGGGAGAGGAACTTGAGCTGGCCAGACGCTATCTTTCCATTGAGCAGTTCCGTCTTGGCGACCGGTTGCAGATGGACTGGCGGGTGAGCGGCGTGCCCGATGGCGTGCCGATTCCGCAGCTGACGCTGCAGCCGCTGCTCGAAAACTCACTGATTTATGGCATCCAGCCGCGCATCGAAGGCGGTCTGGTGAAAGTTGAGGCGGACTACCGTGACGGTGTGTTCCAGCTCTGCGTGAGCAACCCTTACGACGAATCGACAGAGGCACTGCCCACGAAGGGAACCAAGCAGGCCCTGCAAAATATTGCAGCGCGACTTGCGGCACTTTTCGGGCCAAAAGCTAGTCTCACCGTCGAACGCCGTGACGGACGGCACTTCACCTGTCTACGCTATCCATGTGCGCGTCTCATGCAGGAAGCCTGAGCTTATGAATGTCCTGATCGTCGATGACGAACCCCTGGCGCGAGAGCGCCTGGCCCGGCTGGTGGGGCAACTGGACGGCTATCGCGTCCTCGAGCCATCCGCCAGCAACGGCGAAGAAGCGCTGACGCTGATCGACAGCCTGAAGCCGGATATCGTCCTGCTGGATATCCGCATGCCCGGCCTGGACGGGCTTCAGGTGGCCGCCAAGCTGTGCGAGCGCGAAGCCCCGCCGGCGGTGATCTTCTGCACCGCCCACGATGAATTCGCCCTGGAGGCGTTCCAGGTCAGCGCGGTCGGCTACCTGGTCAAGCCGGTCCGCAGCGAGGACCTGGCCGATGCGCTGAAGAAAGCCTCGCGGCCCAACCGCGTGCAGCTGGCGGCGCTGACCAAACCCCCGGCCGCCGGCGGCCCCGGCCCGCGCAGCCACATCAGCGCGCGGACCCGCAAGGGCATCGAACTGATTCCGCTGGAAGACGTGATCTTCTTCATCGCCGACCACAAGTACGTGACCCTGCGCCATGCGGGCGGCGAAGTGCTGCTGGACGAGCCGCTGAAGGCGCTGGAAGACGAGTTCGGTGATCGCTTCGTGCGCATCCACCGCAACGCGCTGGTCTCCCGCGAGCGCATCGAGCGCCTGCAGCGCACGCCGCTGGGGCATTTCCAGCTGTACCTGAAAGGACTCAATGGCGATGCGCTGACCGTCAGCCGCCGCCATGTCGCCGGCGTGCGGCGACTCATGCATAACCTGTAGCGACACAGTGCCGCAGCGCGTGAAGCCCGGGGGGCGGCCCCCGGGCTTTTCGTTTGCGTGAGCTGTTATCATGCGGGCACTTTCTTGCACGCTTCCTTTGCCTGGAAATGCCCATGTCCCGCGAAATCCGTATCGCCACGCGCCAGAGCGCCCTGGCACTCTGGCAGGCCGAATACGTCAAGGCCCGCCTGGAACAGGCCCACCCCGGCCTGACCGTGACCCTCCTGCCGATGACCAGCCGCGGCGACAAGCTGCTGGACGCACCGCTGGCGAAAATCGGCGGCAAGGGCCTGTTCGTCAAGGAACTGGAAACCGCCCTGCTGGACAACGAAGCGGACATCGCCGTGCACTCCATGAAGGACGTGCCGATGGACTTCCCCGAAGGCCTGGGCCTTTACTGCATCTGCGAACGTGAAGACCCGCGCGACGCCTTCGTTTCCAACACCTATGCGAGCCTGGACGACCTGCCTGCCGGCAGCGTGGTCGGCACCTCCAGCCTGCGCCGCCAGGCCCAGCTGCTGGCCAGCCGACCGGACCTGCAGATCCGCTTCCTGCGCGGCAACGTCAACACCCGCCTGGCCAAGCTCGATGCCGGCGAGTACGACGCCATCATCCTCGCCGCCGCCGGCCTGATCCGCCTCGGTTTCGAGGGCCGCATCCGCTCCTCCATCAGCGTCGAAGCCAGCCTGCCGGCCGGCGGCCAGGGTGCGGTGGGCATCGAGTGCCGTACCGCCGATGCGCAAATCCACGCCCTGCTGCAGCCGCTGCATCATCGCGAGACCGCCCTGCGGGTGACCGCCGAGCGTGCGCTTAACAAGCGCCTGAATGGCGGCTGCCAGGTGCCTATCGCCTGCTACGCCATCCTCGAAGGTGACCAGCTGTGGCTGCGCGGCCTGGTCGGCCAGCCCGACGGGACAGAACTGCTGCGCGCTGAAGCCCGCGCGTCCTCTGCCGAAGCCGAAACTCTCGGGGTGAAGGTGGCGGAAGACCTGTTGGGCCAGGGCGCCCAGGAAATCCTCAACGCGGTCTACGGCGAGGCCGGCCACCCGTGAGCCGCTGGCGGCTGCTGCTGACCCGTCCCGAAGAGGATTGCGCGGCGCTCGCCGCCACCCTCGCCGAACACGGTATCCACGGCGACTGCCTGCCCTTGCTGGCGATCACGCCGCGCGAAGAGACACCCGTCGAGCGCAGCCTGATCCTTGACCTGGACCGCTACTGCGCGGTTATCGTGGTCAGCAAGCCCGCGGCGCGCCTGGGCCTGGAGCGGGTCGACCGCTACTGGCCGCAAGCGCCGCTGACCCAGCGCTGGTTCACCGTCGGCGCCGCCACGGCGGCTATCCTCGAAGACTACGGCCTGGATGTGGTCTGCCCGCAGGAGGGCGACGACAGCGAGGCCCTGCTGGCCCTGCCGGAGTTCGCCCAGGCCCTGCAGGTGCATGATCCGAAGGTGCTGATCATGCGCGGCGAGAGTGGCCGAGAATTCCTCGCCGAGCGCCTGCGCGGCCAAGGCGTGGCGGTGGACTATCTGGAACTCTACCGGCGCGAAATGCCGGCTTATCCCCAGGGTGAATTGCTGCGGCGAATCCAGGGGGAGCGTTTGAACGCCATCGCGGTCAGTAGTGGGCAGGGGCTGGAACACCTGCGTCAGCTGGCGGCGGCGGATTGGCCGCAAGTCAGTGCCATGCCGTTGTTCGTGCCCAGTCCGCGTGTGGCTGAACAGGCGCGGGAGATGGGCGCGCTGCAAGTAATCGATTGCCGGGGCGCAAGCCCAGCGGCATTAATGGAAGCGTTGAGAAGCGCCGACTAGAACAATTTTCGAGCGAAGGATGGATCTGTGAGCGAAGCCGTCACTCCCCAAGAGACTTCACCAACATCGTCCAGTCCGGCCGCCGCGCCGGCCCCACGCAAGGGCGGCACGGGCATCGAGCTCATCGGGGTTGGGCAGGCTATCCAGG
>NZ_JBGLYK010000177.1:0-12392 GCF_047304025.1 Pseudomonas sp. Pseusp97
AATAAACCTGCCGCCCCCCGCTGGCGCGCAACCCCCCCCCCCCCCGGCGCCTCGTGCACGCCGTCCGCCCCAAAGCTCGCTCCTACGAAAAGCCCAATGAAAAAGCCGCCCGAGGGCGGCTTTTTCATTCAGTGCACAGTCTGCGCACGGGTCACTCGCGGTAGTCGTCCACCGGTACGCAGGCGCAGAACAGGTTGCGGTCGCCGTAGACGTTGTCCACGCGGTTCACTGCCGGCCAGTACTTGAAGGCGCGGGTGTGCTCGGTCGGGGTCACCGCTTCGGCGATCTGGTAGGGGCGATCCCACAGCCCGGTGACGTCCGCCAGGGTATGCGGCGCGCGCTTGAGCGGGTTGTCCTCGGCCGGCCACTCGCCGGTCTCGACCTTGGCGATCTCCGCGCGGATCGACAGCATCGCCTCGATGAAACGGTCCAGCTCGTGCTTGGATTCGCTCTCGGTGGGCTCCACCATCAGCGTACCGGGCACCGGGAAGGACATGGTCGGCGCGTGGAAGCCGTAGTCCATCAGGCGCTTGGCCACGTCCTCCTCGCTGATCCCGGTCTGCGCCTTGAGCGGGCGCAGGTCAAGGATGCACTCGTGGGCGACGCGCTCGTTGCGGCCGCGATAGAGCACCGGGAAGGCGCCATCGAGCTGCTGGGCCAGGTAGTTGGCGTTGAGGATCGCCACTTCCGTGGCGTCTGCCAGTTGCGGGCCCATCATGGCGATGTACATCCAGCTGATCGGCAGGATGCTCGCACTGCCCCAGGGCGCGGCGCTCACCGCGCCGTTCAGCGGGTTCGGGCCTTCGATGCGGATCACCGGGTGGTTGGCGACGAAGGGCGCGAGGTGCTTCTTCACGCCGATCGGGCCCATGCCCGGGCCGCCGCCGCCGTGGGGAATGCAGAAGGTCTTGTGCAGGTTCATGTGCGACACGTCGGCGCCGATGTCCGCCGGGCGCGCGAGGCCGACCTGGGCGTTGAGGTTCGCGCCGTCCATGTAGACCTGGCCACCGTGGCTGTGGATGACCTCGCAGATTTCGCGGATGCCTTCCTCGTACACGCCGTGGGTCGAGGGGTAGGTGATCATCAGGCAGGACAGTTGCTCGCCGGCTTCGGCCGCCTTGCGCTTCAAGTCCTCCAGGTCGACGTTGCCACCCTTGTCGCACTCGACGATGACCACGCGCATGCTCGCCATGATCGCCGAGGCCGGGTTGGTGCCGTGGGCCGAGGACGGGATCAGGCAGATGTTGCGGTGCGCATCGCCGTGGCTCTCGTGGTACTTGCGGATCGCCAGGAGGCCGGCGTACTCGCCCTGGGCGCCGGAGTTGGGCTGCATGCAGATGGCGTCGAAGCCGGTGATCGCGCAGAGCCAGCTTTCCAGCTCCTCGATCATCAGGCGGTAGCCCTCGGCCTGCTCGCGCGGCACGAAGGGGTGCAGGCTGGCGAATTCCGGCCAGGTGATCGGGATCATCTCGCTGGTGGCGTTGAGCTTCATGGTGCAGGAGCCCAGCGGGATCATCGCCTGGTTCAGTGCCAGGTCCTTGCCCTCGAGCTGGCGCAGGTAGCGCAGCATCTCGGTTTCGCTGTGGTGGCGGTTGAACACCGGGTGGCTCAGGTAGCCGCTGCTGCGCTGCAGGGCGGCGGGGATGCCGTCGGCAACCGCGCCGGCATCGAGCTGGGCGACGTCCAGGCCGTGGCCGGCGCCGAGGACGATGTCGAACAGGCTGGCGAGGGTCTCGGCGCTGGAGGTTTCGTCCAGGCTCACGCCCAGGCGATCTTCGCCGACGATGCGCAGGTTCACGCGGGCGGCGCGGGCGCGCTCGAGGATGGCCTGCTGCTGGGCGCCGACATCCAGGGTCAGGGTGTCGAAGAAATGCTGGTTGACGAGCTTCACGCCCTTGGCGGCGAGGCCCGCGGCCAGCACGGCAGTCAGGCGGTGCACGCGCTGGGCGATGCGCTTGAGGCCCTGCGGGCCGTGATACACGGCGTACAGGCTGGCGATGTTGGCCAGCAGCACCTGCGAGGTACAGACGTTGGAGTTGGCCTTCTCGCGGCGGATGTGCTGCTCGCGGGTCTGCAGGGCCATGCGCAGCGCGGTGTTGCCACGGGCGTCCTTGGACACGCCGATGATGCGGCCGGGCATGGCGCGCTTGTAGTCGTCGCGGCAGGCGAAGAAGGCCGCGTGCGGGCCGCCGTAGCCCATGGGCACGCCGAAGCGCTGGGCGCTGCCCAGCACCACGTCGGCGCCCAGCTCGCCCGGCGGGGTGAGCAGCAGCAGGGCGAGCAGGTCGCTGGCGACGCAGGCAATGGCCTGCTGGGCATGCAGCGCGTCGATCACCGCGCGCAGGTCACGGATCTCGCCACGGGTGTCCGGGTACTGCAGCAGCGCGCCGAACACGGCGTGCTGGCCGAGGTTGTCCACCTCGTCGACCACCACGTCGAAGCCGAAGGCTTCGGCGCGGGTCTGCACCACGGAGATGGTCTGCGGGTGGCAATGCGCGTCGACGAAGAACAGGTTGCTCTTGGCCTTGGCCACGCGCTTGGCCAGGGCCATGGCCTCGGCGGCGGCAGTGGCTTCGTCGAGCAGCGAGGCGCTGGCGAGGTCGAGGCCGGTGAGGTCGATGGTCATCTGCTGGAAGTTCAGCAAGGATTCCAGACGACCCTGGGCGATCTCCGGCTGGTACGGGGTGTAGGCGGTGTACCAGCCCGGGTTCTCCAGCACGTTGCGCAGGATGACGGTCGGGGTCAGGGTGCCGTAGTAGCCGGTGCCGATCAGGCTGGTCCACAGCTCGTTCTTCTGCGCGTAGCCCTTCAGTTTCGCCAGCGCGCCCTGCTCGTCGAGGGCGGTCGGCAGGTCCAGCGGCCGGTTCAGGCGGATCGCCGGCGGCACCGTCTGCACGATCAGGTCGTCGCGGTTGCCGAGCCCGAGGGTGTCGAGCATGGCTTGCTGCTCGGCGGCGTCGGGGCCCAGGTGGCGGGCGAGGAAAGCGTCAGGCTGGTGCAGCTGGGAAAGCGAAGGGGTGTTCGGCATGGCCACGGTCTCGAAAAGTCGGTCCGTAATCGGTCCGTAAAAAAGAACAGGCCCCGACGAATCGAGGCCTGTATTTACAGCAGTGTCTTACGCGTCGGCGTCGCTGGCAGCGCGGTAGCCGGCGGCGTCGAGGAGCTTGTCCAGCTCGGCCGGGTTGCTCGGCTTGAGCTTGAAGAACCAGGAACCGTACGGATCGTTGTTCACTTCCTCGGGGGTGTCGGCCAGCACCTCGTTGACGGCGATGACTTCGCCGCCCACCGGGGCGTAGATGTCAGAGGCGGCTTTCACCGACTCGACCACACCGGCTTCCTGGCCGGCGGCGAGGGTCTTGCCCACTTCCGGCAGTTCGACGAAGACCACGTCGCCCAGGGCTTCCTGGGCATGGTCGGAGATGCCCACGGTCACAGTACCGTCGGCTTCCAGGCGCGCCCACTCGTGGCTGGCGGCGTAACGCAGGTCGGCGGGGATATTGCTCATCTTGTTGTTCCTCGGGGACTGGGCGACGGGCGGCGGTACCGCCCTCTTCTAAGTTAGATCATGCAATTTAGATCAGGGCTTTGCCATGACGCACGAAATTCGGCTGAACGACGCGCACCGGGTACCACTTGCCACGGATTTCCACTTCGGCGCGGTCGCCGGTGGCCGCTGGCACGCGGGCCAGGGCGATGGATTTGCCGAGGGTCGGGGAGAAGCTGCCGCTGGTGATCTCGCCTTCGCCGACGCCGGCGACGCGGACCACCTGGTGGGCGCGCAGCACGCCGCGCTCCTCCAGCACCAGGCCGACCAGCTTGGGCGCATCGCCAGCGGCTTTCTGCGCTTCCAGGGCCTTGCGGCCGACGAAGTCGCGGCCCTCGGGTTCCCAGGCGATGGTCCAGCCCATGTTGGCGGCCAGCGGGGTGACGTCCTCGTCCATGTCCTGGCCGTAGAGGTTCATCCCGGCTTCCAGGCGCAGCGTGTCGCGCGCGCCCAGGCCGGCCGGGGCGATGCCGGCGCCGACCAGGTCGTTGAGGAAGCCTTGCGCCTCGACGGCCGGCAACATGATTTCCAGGCCATCCTCGCCGGTGTAGCCGGTGCGGGCGATGAACCAGTCACCGTCGGCCTTGCCCTGGAAGGGCTTGAGCTCGCGGATCAGCGCGGCGCGCGAAGGGGTGACCAGCTCGGCGGTCTTCTCGCGGGCGTTGGGGCCCTGCACGGCGAGCATGGCGAGGTCCGGGCGTTCGGTCAGGGTGACGTCGAAGCCTTCGGTGTGGGCCTGCATCCAGGCCATGTCCTTGTCGCGGGTGGAGGCGTTGACCACCACGCGATAGCCGTACACGCCGAGGTAGACGATCAGGTCGTCGACCACCCCGCCGCGTTCGTTGAGCATGCCGCTGTACAGCGCCTTGCCCGGAACCTGCAGTCGTTCGACATCGTTGGCCAGGAGTCGCTGCAGGTATTCCTTGGCCTGCGGACCGGTGACGTCGACCACGGTCATGTGGGAAACGTCGAACACGCCGCAATCGCGACGTACCTGGTGGTGCTCTTCGACTTGCGAACCGTAGTGCAACGGCATGTCCCAACCGCCGAAATCGACGATCTTGGCGCCGAGGGCGACGTGCAAATCATAGAGCGGCGTGCGCTGTCCCATGGGTGTTCTCCTTCCGGGCGAGGCGGGTGCGGAGCGCGAGTACGGCCCGCACGAAACGCGCGCATTGTAGTCGCATGGCAGGACTCTGGACAGCTTGTCCGACGGCCGATTCTCAGGGCCGCGAAGAACCGCTCTGGCGCGCGGAGCGACGGATCAGGCCGATCACCGGGAACAGCCCGACCAGCACCAGCGTCAGCGCCGGCAGTGCCGCCCGCGCCCACTCGCCTTCGCTGGTCATCTCGAAGACGCGCACCGCCAGGGTGTCCCAGCCGAACGGGCGCATGAGCAGGGTCGCCGGCATCTCCTTGAGCACGTCGACGAACACCAGCAGCGCGGCGCTCAGCGCACCCGGCAGCAGCAGCGGCAGGTAGACGCGGAAGAACAGTCCGGCGCCGCCGACCCCCAGGCTGCGGGAAGCTTCCGGCAGTGACGGACGAATCCTCGCCAGCGCACCTTCCAGCGGGTTGTAGGCCACCGCCATGAAGCGGATCAGGTAGGCCACCAGCAGCGCGCCGAGGCTGCCCAGCAGCAGCGGCTTGCCGGCGCCGCCCAGGGCGCTGGAGAGCGGGATCACCGCGTGATTGTCGAGCCAGCTGAAGGCCAGCATGATCGCCACCGCCAGCACCGAACCGGGCAGCGCATAGCCCAGGTTGGAAATGCCAACCGCCGAGCGCACTGCCGGCGACGGCGACAGGCGCCGGGCGAAGGCCAGCAGCAGCGCCACGGCCACCGTCAGCACAGCCGCGAAGCCGCCCAGGTAGAGGCTGTGCAGGATCAGCCCCCAGTAGCGCTCGTCGAGGTCGAAGCGGCCCTTCTGCCAGACCCAGACCAGCAGCTGCAGCACCGGGATGACGAAGGCGCAGGCGAACACCAGCAGGCACCAGGCGCTGGCGGCGAAGGCCTTCCAGCCCCGCAGCCGGTACAGCGCCGCGCCGCGCGGGCGCTCGTTGGGCACGCCGCTGCGGCCTCGGCTGTAGCGCTCGCCCAGCAGCACCAGCATGACGAACAGCAACAGCAGGCTGGCCAGCTGGGTGGCGCTGGAGAGGCTGTAGAAGCCGTACCAGGTCTTGTACACGGCGGTGGTGAAGGTATCGAAGTTGAACACCGAGACGGTGCCGAAATCCGCCAGGGTTTCCATGATCGCCAGCGCGAGCCCGGCGCCGATGGCCGGTCGCGCCATGGGCAGGGCGACACGCCAGAACGCGGCCAGAGGCGACAACCCGAGCACCCTGGCCGCTTCCATCAGGCCACGGCCCTGGGCGAGGAAAGCGGTGCGCGCCAGCAGGTAGACGTACGGATAGAAGACCAGCACCAGCACCGTGATCACGCCGCCGGTGGAGCGCACGCGGGGCAGCCGCAGGCCACTGCCGAACCACTCGCGCAGCAGCGTCTGCACGGGGCCGGAGAAGTCCAGCAGGCCGACGAAGACGAACGCCAGCACGTAGGCGGGCACCGCGAAGGGCAGCATCAGCGCCCAGTCCAGCCAGCGTCGGCCGGGGAACTCGCAGAGACTGGTGAGCCAGGCGAGGCTGACACCCAGCACGGTCACGCCGACGCCCACGCCCGCCACCAGCACCAGGGTGTTGCCCAGCAGGCGCGTCATCTGGGTTTCCCACAGGTGCGACCAGATTTCGCTGTCGATCTGGGCCCAGCTCAGCAGCAGGACGCTGATGGGCAGCAGGACCAGGGCGGCGACGGCGAAAGTGATCGGGTACCAGCGGTTGGCGCGCATGCGAGGCGTGTTTCCAGGACATCAGAGGGTGGTGTTCGTGGGAAATGTCGCCAACTATCTGAGCGACATTTCCCTCGTTGAAATCGAATTCGCCCGATCCTCACCCGGCAGGGATAAAGCGCAAGGTACAGCGGTCGAATCGACCACTCTGCCACTGCCGCTCCCGAGGAAAAAGTCCCATGTCGTCACTGAGCCGCCTTTCCGGCCTGCTGCTGTTGCCGCTCTGCAGCCTGTGCCTGGCCGACGAGCCCACGCCCTTCGAATCCTGCCTGGCGATGGCCGTCAGCACGGTCGAAGCCAATCCGCAGCTGCAGGAGCGCTGGCAGAAGACCTGGATCGAGCCGGGCTCGATCCGCGAGGAAACCTACGAAGGTTCAGTGGATGGCAAGCCAGCGAGCAAACGGCTGGTGGCGCAACTGCGCCGGGGCGAGCAATCCGACGGCGAATTCATCTGCCTGCTGAGCGGCGACGGCAAGGCACTCTCCGTCAGCCACTCGGACGATGCCGGCGCCCATTGAGGCGCCGGGAACAGGTCAGTTCCAGCCGGCACGATCCATCAGCCTGATCGCCTCGGCCTGGCGCTTGCCGGCGATTTCCACCGGGATGCTGTCGGCCTTGAATTCCCCCCAGGCCGCCACTTCCTGCGACGGCGCCACCTTCGGGTTGGCCGGGAATTCCTGGTTGATGCCAGCGAACAGCGACTGCGCGTCCGGCCCGGTCATCCACTCCACCAGCTTCTTCGCCGCTTCCGGGTGCGGTGCATGCTTGGTCAGGCCGATGCCCGAAAGGTTGACGTGCACGCCACGGTCGCCCTGGTTCGGCCAGAACAGCTTCACCGGCAGCTGTGGATTGTCCTTGTGCATGCGCCCGAAGTAGTAGGTGTTGACGATGCCGACGTCGCACTGGCCGGCGGCAATGGCCTGCAGCAGCGCGTTGTCGTCGGAGAACACGTCGGTGGCGAGGTTGTTCACCCAGCCCTTGAGGATTTCCTCGGTCTTTTCGGCGCCATGGGTCTCGATCAGGGTCGCGGTCAGCGACTGGTTGTAGACCTTCTTCGCAGTGCGCAGGCACAGGCGGCCTTCCCATTTCGGATCGGCCAGCTCTTCGTAGGTCGACAACTCATCGGGCTTCACCCGCTGGGTCGAATAGGCGATGGTGCGCGCGCGCAGCGACAGGCCGGTCCAGCTGTCGGTGCCGGAGCGGTACTGCGGCGGGATGTTGGCATCCAGGGTCGGCGAGTCGAAGGGCTGCAGGATGCCCATCTTCTCGGCCTGCCAGAGGTTACCGGCGTCGACGGTGAGCAGCAGGTCGGCCGGGGTGTTGGCGCCTTCGGCCTTGATCCGCGCCATCAGCGGCGCTTCCTTGTCGGTGATGAACTTGATCTTCACCCCGGTCTTCTCGGTGTAGGCGTCGAATACCGGCTTGATCAGCTCGTCGATGCGCGAGGAGTAGACCACCACTTCGTCGGCGGCCTGGGCAGTGCTACCGAGGGCGGCCAGCAGGAGGGTGGCGAGAAGACCTTTGCGCACGAGCATGGACTTGTCCTTTGCGGGGAAGATATCCCGCAAATGATAAGGAACCGCATTTGCTACTGAGGCGCGCGTTTGTGTCGGGGTGTTTCGATGGGGTGCGGTGTGGGGTCGCGGGGGGAGTTTGGGTGTGAAGCGAGGGGCCCTCTGCCTAACCCTGGCTGCGCGCCCCGCTCCGAAGGGAGAGGGGACTCTTCGGAGCTAATCGAGACGATGGCGCTCGCCGGCTGACGCTGCGATCTCATCTCATGCCGAATGGCTCCCTCTCCCTTCAGGGAGAGGGCGGGGGAGAGGGTAAGCCCCGCTCGGACTTACCCCGTCAAACCCGCGCCAGCTCCGGCAGATCCCCCGACAGCCCCAGCGCCTGACGCACGAACACGCCCTTGGCCTCATGGTGCTTGTCCACCAGCCGCAGCCCGGCGTTACGCAGCCAGCGCACAGCCAGCGGGTCGGCCTGGAACAGGCGCTGGAAGCCTTCCATCGCCGCCATCATCGCCAGGTTGTGCGGCATACGCCGACGTTCGAAGCGGCTCAGTACCCGTTCCTCGGCGATGTTCTCGCCACGGGCGTGGGCGTGCTCGATGACTTCAGCCAGCACCGCGGCGTCCAGGAACCCCAGGTTCACGCCCTGCCCGGCCAGCGGGTGGATGGTGTGCGCGGCATCGCCGATCAATACCAGCCCCGGCTCCACGTAACGCTTGGCGTGACGCTGGCGCAGCGGGATGCACAGGCGACGGTCGGCATGCTCGACGGCGCCCAGGCGATGTTCGAAAGCCAGGCCCAGGGCCTTGCAGAAGCCCTGGTCGTCCAGCGCCATGAGCTTCTCGGCCTGTTCCGGGGTGGTCGACCAGACGATCGAGCACCAGTGCGCGTCGCCCTCCTTCGCCAGCGGCAGGAAGGCCAATGGGCCGTCGTCGGTGAAGCGCTGCCAGGCGGTGGCCTGGTGCGGCTTCTCGCAGCGCACGCTGGTGACGATGGCGTGATGCAGGTAATCCCACTCTCGGGTGGCGCAGCCGGCCAGGCGGCGCACCGCGGAGTTGGCGCCGTCGGCGGCGACCACCAGCGGCGTGCGAATCTCGCGGCCATCGGCAAGGGTGAGCAGCCAGTCGTCGCCGGAGTGCCGCAGCTGCTCCAGGCGCGCATTGGGCAGCAGGCCGAGGGCCGAGTCGTGCAGGCGCTCCAGCAGAGCATCCTGCACTACGCGGTTCTCGACGATATGCCCGAGCATCTCGGCATGCACGCTGGCGGCGCTGAAGTGGATCTGCCCGGTGCCCGAGCCGTCCCACACCTGCATTTCGCGGTAGGGCTCGGCACGGCGCGCGGCGATGCCGTCCCAGGCGTGCAGGCGCTGGAGGATGCGCCGGCTGGCCTCGGACAGCGCGCTGACGCGCGGCTCGAAGGGGGCTTCACGGTCGAACGGCTTGACGCTCAGCGGCGAGCCATCCAGCAGCAGGATATCCAGCCCGCTGCCTTCCAGGGCGAGGGCCAGCGCGCTGCCGACCATTCCCGCGCCGACTATTACCAGATCCGCGTGCATCGAATTTCCTTGTTGGCTGGGGCGGTCATACCGGCCGGGCGCCCAGGCCCATGGCCTGGCGGGCGAACCAGCGCTTGGCCGGCGGCAGCAGGTCGAGGCCGAGCAGGCCGATGTTGCGGCCGGTGGCGAGCAGCGGCTGGGCGTTGGAGAACAGGCGGGTGACACGGTCGGAGAAGCCGACGGTCATCTGCTGGTCCAGGCGCTGGCCGTCCAGGTAGCGCTGCAGCACGGCGAAATCGCCCGGCGCGGCGTCTTCCTGCAACAGGCGGTCGCCGAGGGCCTTGGCATCGCGCAGCGACAGGTTGAAGCCCTGCCCGGCAATCGGGTGCAGGCTGTGGGCAGCGTTGCCCAGCACGACGAGGTGCGGGCGAATCTGCTCGTCGGCCTCGGTCAGGCTCAGGGGGTAGCCGTAGCGCACGCCGACCTGGCGCAGGGTTCCCAGGCGGTAGCCGAAGGCGTCCTGCAGCTCGGCGAGGAAGGCCGCGTCGGACAGTTCCCGCAGGCGCTCGGCGTCCGGGCCGTTGCGGGTCCAGACCAGCGCGCAGCGGTTTTCCGGCAGCGGCAGAAGAGCCAGCGGGCCGTTCTCGGTGAAGCGTTCGAAGGCCTGTCCGCGGTGGGCTTCGGACGGGCTGATATTGGCGATCAGCGCGGTCTGCCCGTAGGACGAGGAGCGCACGTGGATGCCCAGTTGCTCGCGCAATCCGGAACGGCCGCCGTCGGCCAGCACCGCGAGGTCGCAGTCCAGTTGCGAGTCGTCATCGAGGGTCAGGCGGTAGCCGTCGCCCAACGCGTCCATCCGGCGCACTTCTGCCGGGCAGCGCCAGCTCACCACTTCCGGGTCCAGCGCGCGCCACAGGCACTGGCCGAGCCAGGCGTTCTCCACCACGTAGCCGAGGGCAGGCACACCCTCTTCCACCGCCGTCAGGCGCGCGGAGCCGAAGCGGCCGCGATCGGAGACGTGGATCTGGGTGATCGCCTCGGCGCGCTGCGAGATCTGCTGCCAGAGCCCCAGGCGCTCGTAGATCTGCCGGCTGCCGAAGGACAGCGCCGAGGAGCGCGCGTCGTAGCTGGGCTGGTAGGCATCGCCGGGGGCGAAGGGCTCGATCAGTACGATCTGCCAGCCGCGCGCGCGGGCGCCGGCCTGGAGGATCAGCGCAAGGCTCGCGCCGACGAGTCCGCCACCGATGATGGCCAGTTGCGTACGTTGCATGTCAGGCGGCCTGGGCCTTGGCCTGCGCCATCAGCGCTTCGATCTCGGCGACGGTTTTCGGCACGCCGTTGGTCAGCACTTCGCAGCCGGTCTTCGTCACCACCACGTCGTCCTCGATGCGCACACCGATGCCGCGCCACTTCTTCGGCACGTCGGTGTTGTCCGGGGAGATGTAGATGCCCGGTTCGACGGTCATCGCCATGCCCGGTTCGAGCACGCGCCATTCGCCGCCGACGCGATACTCGCCGACGTCGTGTACGTCCATGCCCAGCCAGTGGCCGGCACGGTGCATGTAGAAGGCCTTGTAGGCTTCGCGCTCGATCAGTTCGTCGACGTCGCCCTTGAGCAGGCCCAGCTCCACCAGGCCGGCGGTGATGACCCGCACGGTGGCCTCGTGGGCTTCGTTCCAGTGACGCCCCGGAGCGATGTAGTCGAAGGCCGCCATGTTGGCGTCCAGCACCAGCTGGTAGATGGCCTTCTGCTCGGGGCTGAAGGTGCCGCTGGCGGGGAAGGTGCGGGTGATGTCGCTGGCGTAGCAGTCGATCTCGCAGCCGGCGTCGATCAGGATCAGGTCGCCGTCCTTGATCTGCGCGTCGTTCTCCCGGTAGTGCAGGATGCAGGCGTTGCGGCCGGTGGCGACGATGGAGCCGTAGGCCGGCATCTTCGCGCCGCCCTGGCGGAAGGCGTATTCCAGCTCGGCTTCCAGATGGTACTCGTAGAGCCCCGGACGGCAGGCCTGCATGGCGCGGATGTGCGCGCCGGCGGAGACTTCCGCGGCGTAGCGCATCACCTTCACCTCGCCCGAGCTCTTGTACAGGCGCTGGTCGTGCAGCAGGTGGTCGAGGGCGACGAATTCGTTCGGCGGCTGCGCCCCCTGGCGCGCCTTGGAGCGGATCACGTTGATCCAGTCCATCAGCCGGCGATCGAACTCCTGGTTGGCGCCCAGCGCGTAGTACACGCGGTCGCGGCCCTCGATCAGGCCGGGGAGGATGTCGTCGATATCGCCGATGGGGAAGGCATCGTCGGCGCCGAAGGTGCCGATGGCGCCGTCCTGGCCGGCGCGCAGGCCGTCCCAGAGCTCACGCTCCGGATCGCGTTCGCGGCAGAACAGCACGTATTCGCCGTGCTCGCGGCCGGGGATCAGCGCCATCACCGCTTCCGGCTCGGGGAAGCCGGTGAGGTACTGGAAGTCGCTGTCCTGGCGGTAGATGTGCTCGACGTCGCGGTTGCGGATGTACATCGGCGCCGCCGGGAGAATGGCGATGCTGTTGGGTTCCATCTGCGCCATCAGCGCCTTGCGACGACGGGCGTATTCCGACTTGGCGATACGGATCATGCGCGACCTCAATGCAGGGAGGGTTTCTCGGCCGGTGCCGGCACCTTGCCGAATTCGGAGAACAGCAGCAGCGGGGCGACGCGCAGGTATTCCTGCACTTCCATATAGTCGGCCTCGCCGTCTTCGGATTCTTCCAGCTGGCCGCCGACCTGGGCGATGGCAGCGATGTCCTGCAGCACTTCGTCGGCTTCGTCGGACAGGCTGGGGGAGCGCAGCGCCAGGCCGAAGCCGGCGAGGAAGCCCTGGCACCACTGGCCCAGGGCCACGGCGCGCTCGGCCAGCGGCACGTCGTCGTTGGGCAGCATCAGCACCACGGCCATCTCGCCCTGGCTGAAGTCCTGCTGGACCATGCCCAGCAGGCCGCCCAGGGCTGCGCCCAGGCGCTCGCCCGGC
>NZ_JBGLYK010000178.1:0-12240 GCF_047304025.1 Pseudomonas sp. Pseusp97
GGCCGGCGCCGGGGCAGCGGCCGGAGCCTCAGCCTTCGGAGCCTCGGCGGCCTGCGCCGGAGCTTCGGCCTTGGGCGCTTCGGCGGTAGCCGAACCACCCTCGACTTCCAGCTCGAGGATTTCGTCGCCTTCCTTCAGGGTGTCGCCCACCTTGACCTTCAGGCTCTTCACCACGCCGGCCTTGGGCGAGGGGATTTCCATGCTGGCCTTGTCGGATTCCAGGGTCAGCAGGCTCTGGTCGGCCTCGACGGTGTCGCCGACCTTCACCAGCAGTTCGATGACTTCACCCTGACCATTGCCGATGTCGGGTACACGAATCAGTTCGCTCATCGTGCCTCTCCTCAGCAGTCCAGCGGGTTACGTTTTTCGGGGTTGATGCCGAACTTGGCGATGGCTTCGGCCACCACTTTAGGTTCGATATCACCACGATCGGCCAGGGCTTCCAGTGCGGCCAGCACGACCCAGTGGCGGTCGACTTCGAAGAAGTCGCGCAGCTTGCGGCGGCTGTCGCTGCGGCCGAAGCCGTCGGTGCCCAGGACCTTGAATTCCTTGCTCGGGACCCACTGGCGGATCTGCTCGGCGTAGAGCTTCATGTAGTCGGTGGAGGCGATGACCGGGCCCTTGCGGCCGGAGAGGCACTCTTCGACGTAGCTCTGCTTCGGCTTCTGGCCCGGGTGCAGGCGGTTCCAGCGCTCCACGGCGAGGCCGTCGCGGCGCAGTTCGTTGAAGCTCGGAACGGACCAGACGTCGGCGCCAATGCCGAAGTCTTCGCGCAGGATCTTCGCGGCAGCTTCGACTTCGCGCAGGATGGTGCCCGAACCCAGCAGCTGCACGTGATGCGCGGCGTCCTTCTTGTCCTCGTCGAGCAGGTACATGCCCTTGATGATGCCTTCCTCGGCGCCCTTGGGCATGGCCGGCTGGACGTAGTTCTCGTTCATCACGGTGATGTAATAGAAGATGTCCTGCTGCTCTTCGATCATCTGGCGCGAGCCTTCGCGGATGATCACCGCCAGCTCGTAGGCATAGGTCGGATCGTAGGTGCGGCAGTTCGGGATGGTCGCCGCCAGCAGGTGGCTGTGACCGTCTTCGTGCTGCAGGCCTTCACCGTTCAGGGTGGTACGGCCGGCGGTGCCGCCGATCAGGAAGCCGTGCGCGCGGCTGTCGCCAGCGGCCCAGGCCAGGTCGCCGATACGCTGGAAGCCGAACATCGAATAGAAGATGTAGAACGGCAGCATCGGCTGGTTGTGCGTGGAGTACGAGGTACCCGCGGCGATCCAGCTGGACATGGCGCCGGCTTCGTTGATGCCTTCCTCGAGGATCTGACCTTTCTTGTCCTCGCGGTAGAACATCACCTGGTCCTTATCCACCGGCTCGTACAGCTGGCCGACGGAGGAGTAGATACCCAGCTGGCGGAACATGCCTTCCATACCGAAGGTACGGGCTTCGTCCGGCACGATGGGGACGATGCGCGGGCCGAGTTCCTTGTCCTTGACCAGCTGCGAGATGATCCGCACGAAGGCCATGGTGGTGGAGATTTCGCGGTCGCCCGAGCCGTCGAGCATGGCCTTGAGGGTATCCAGCGGCGGAACCGGGACCTTGAAGCTCTTCTCGCGGCGAACCGGCATCACGCCGCCCAGCGCGGCACGGCGGGAAGCCAAGTACTTGGCTTCGGCGCTGCCTTCCTCGGGTCGGTAGAACGGCAGGTTTTCCAGGTCGGCATCCTTGATCGGGATGTCGAACTTGTCGCGGAACGACTTCAGGGACTCGACGTCGACCTTCTTGACGTTGTGCGCGATGTTCTTCGCTTCGCCAGAACCTGTGCCATAGCCCTTGATGGTCTTGGCCAGGATGACGGTCGGCTGGCCCTTGTGGTTGACCGCCTGGTGGTAGGCCGCATAGACCTTGTAGGGGTCGTGGCCGCCACGGTTGAGCTTCCAGATCTCTTCGTCGGAGAGGTCCTTGACCATCTCCAGCAGCTCCGGACGTGCACCGAAGAAGTGCTCGCGCACGTAGGCGCCGTCCTTGGCCTTGTAGTTCTGGTACTCGCCGTCGATGACCTCGTCCATGCGCTGCTGCAGCAGGCCGGCGGTGTCCTTGGCGAACAGCGGGTCCCAGAAGCGACCCCAGACCACCTTGTTGACGTTCCACTCGGCGCCACGGAACACGCCTTCGAGTTCCTGGATGATCTTGCCGTTGCCGCGCACCGGGCCGTCGAGGCGCTGCAGGTTGCAGTTGATGACGAAGATCAGGTTGTCCAGCTTCTCGCGGCCGGCCAGGGAGATCGCGCCCAGGGATTCGGGCTCGTCGCACTCGCCGTCGCCCATGAAGCACCAGACCTTCTGCTTGCCGGCGGGGATGAAGCCGCGGCTTTCCAGGTACTTCATGAAGCGCGCCTGGTAGATCGCCTGGATCGGGCCCAGACCCATGGATACGGTCGGGAACTGCCAGAAGTCCGGCATCAGCCAGGGGTGCGGGTAGGAAGACAGGCCGTTGCCGTCCACTTCCTGGCGGAAGTTGTTCAGCTGGTCTTCGCTGATGCGGCCTTCGAGGAAGGCGCGGGCGTAGACGCCGGGGGAGGCGTGGCCCTGGAAGAACACCAGGTCGCCGCCGTGTTCGTCGGTCGGGGCCTGGAAGAAGTAGTTGAAGCCAACGTCGTACAGGGTCGCCGAGGAGGCGAAGGAGGAGATGTGGCCACCCAGATCCGGGTCGTTCTTGTTGGCCTTCATCACCATCGCCAGGGCGTTCCAGCGCACCAGGGAGCGGATGCGGCGTTCCATGAACAGGTCGCCGGGCATGCGGGCTTCGTGGGTGACCGGGATGCTGTTGCGGTAGGGCGTGGTGATGGCGTAGGGCAGTTGGGTGCCGGACCGGCTGGCCAGCTCGCCCATGCGGGTCATCAGGTAATGGGCGCGGTCTTCACCTTCACGGTCCAGGACCGATTCCAGGGCGTCCAGCCATTCCTGGGTTTCGACGGGATCGAGGTCTTGCATGGCTTGCTCCAGGGCGGAAAGGCTTCCAGAATCGGAAGCCAGTAGATCGTTGCCGATAGCTGCGCCAACCTCGTGGGCGGCGCGGCGAATTCTTGGAAGTGCTCCGGGGGTACGCCCGGCGGGTTGTAGTTTTACTACAAATCGCCAGCGGATACATCCCTCCGCCAGAAAAAGTTAGTAGTAAAACTACAGGGGCGCGAAAAGACAGGAATGCCGGCGCCTCGCCGACCACTCAGGATAGACCATGAGCCTGCCGTCCCTGGCCGCTTTGCCGGCTACTCTCAAGCCTCTTGCTGAGCGCGCTGAGCAGAATTTCCGCACCGCCATTGCCGCGTTTTCCCCCGAGCAGATCGCCAGTTTCGACGGCTGGTCCGACGAGCGGCATGCCGATTTCGCCCGCGTCACCGCCGGCAGCGATTTCGTCGCCGAACAGGTCCAGCGCGATCCTGCCTTTCTATTGGCGCTGGCCGCGACCGGCGAACTGGAGCGTGCGCTGCAGCCCGGCGAGATGGGCGCGCAGCTGGAAGCGCTGCTGTCTGACTGTGCCGATGAGGACGAACTGGGCCGCCGCCTGCGCCGCTTCCGCCGGCGTCAGCAGGTGCGCATCATCTGGCGCGACCTGACCCGCCGCAGCGACCTGGCCGGCACCTGCCGCGACCTGTCGGACCTCGCCGACGCCAGCATCGACCAGTCCCTGGCCTGGCTCTACCAGCGCCATTGCCAACAGTTCGGCGTGCCCATCGGCAACCGCTCGGGGCTGCCGCAGAGGATGATCGTGCTGGGCATGGGCAAGCTGGGCGCAGGCGAGCTGAACCTGTCCTCCGACATCGACCTGATCTTCGGCTATCCCGAGGGCGGCGAGACCCAGGGCGCCAAGCGCGCGCTGGATAACCAGGAGTTCTTCACCCGCCTGGGGCAGAAGCTGATCAAGTCGCTGGACGCGATCACCGTCGAGGGCTTCGCCTTCCGTGTCGACATGCGCCTGCGCCCCTACGGCTCCAGCGGCCCGCTGGTGCACAGCTTCGCCGCGCTGGAGCAGTACTACCAGGACCAGGGCCGCGACTGGGAACGCTACGCGATGATCAAGGCGCGCGTGGTCGGCGGCGACCAGGAGGCCGGCCAGCGTCTGCTGGAGCTGCTGCGTCCGTTCGTCTACCGCCGCTACCTGGACTTCTCCGCCATCGAAGCGCTGCGCACCATGAAGCAGCTGATCCAGCAGGAGGTCCGGCGCAAGGGCATGAGCGAGAACATCAAGCTGGGCGCCGGCGGCATCCGCGAGGTGGAGTTCATCGCCCAGGCCTTCCAGCTGATCCATGGCGGCCGAGACCTCAGCCTGCAGCAGCGACCGCTGTTGCGCGTGCTGGCGATCCTCGAAGGGCAGGGCTACCTGCCGCCGCAGGTGGTCGCCGAGCTGCGCGAGGGCTACGAGTTTCTGCGCTACGCCGAGCACGCCCTGCAGGCCATCGCCGACCGCCAGACGCAGATGCTGCCGGAGGACGAGTTCGAGCGTATTCGCGTCGCCTTCATCATGGGCTTCGCCAACTGGTCGGCTTTCCACCAGGCCACCAATCAGTGGCGTGAGCGCATCGACTGGCACTTCCGCCAGGTCATCGCCGACCCGGACGAGGATGAGGAAGGCCAGGTGGATACCACCATCGGCGGCGAGTGGATTCCGCTGTGGGAAGAGGCAGTGGATGAAGAGTCCGCCTGCCGGCAGTTCGCCGATGCCGGATTCGTCGAGCCGGCCGCGGCCTGGAAGCGCCTGACCGATCTGCGCCACGGCGCGCAGGTTCGCGCCATGCAGCGCCTGGGGCGCGAGCGGCTGGATGCCTTCATGCCGCGCCTGCTTAACATGATCGCCGAGCGCGGCCCGGCGGATGTGCTGCTGGAGCGAGTGCTGCCGCTGATCGAGGCGGTGGCGCGGCGCTCGGCCTATCTCGTGCTGCTCACCGAGAACCCCAGCGCGCTGGAGCGCCTGCTGACGCTCTGCGCGGCCAGCCCGATGGTGGCCGAGCAGATTGCCCGCTTCCCCATCCTGCTCGACGAGCTATTGAATGAAGGGCGGCTGTTCCGTCCGCCGCAGGCTGCGGAACTGGGCGCCGAGCTGCGCGAGCGGCTGATGCGGATTCCCGAGGATGATCTGGAACAGCAGATGGAAACCCTGCGCCACTTCAAGCTGGCGCACGCCCTGCGCGTGGTGGCCTCGGAAATCGCCGGTACCCTGCCGCTGATGAAGGTCAGCGACTACCTGACCTGGCTGGCCGAAGCGATCCTCGAACAGGTGCTGAGCCTAACCTGGGATCAGCTGGTGCAGCGCCACGGCCGGCCGACCCGGGTGGACGGCACGCCCTGCGATCCGGACTTCATCATCATCGGCTACGGCAAGTCCGGCGGCCTGGAGCTGGGCCATGGCTCGGACCTGGACCTGGTGTTCATCCACGACGGTGATCCGCAGAGCGAGACCGACGGCGCCAAGCCCATCGATGGCGCGCAGTTCTATACGCGCCTGGGGCAGAAGATCATCCACTTCCTCACCGCGCAGACGCCCTCGGGCATGCTCTACGAGGTGGACATGCGTCTGCGCCCGAGCGGCGCTTCCGGCCTGTTGGTCAGCTCGCTGCGCGCCTTCGAGGCCTACCAGCTGGGCGAGGCCTGGACCTGGGAGCACCAGGCGCTGGTGCGTGCCCGCGTCCTTGCCGGCTGCAAGCGGGTTGCCGTGGCGTTCGAGGCGATCCGCACGAAAGTGCTGGGCCAGCAGCGCGACCTGGCCGAGCTGCGCAGGGAAGTCAGCGAGATGCGCGCGAAGATGCGCGACAACCTCGGTACCCCGAGCACCGCCGCCGGTACCGCGCCGAATGCCTTCGAGGCCGCGGCCCCGTTCGATCTCAAGCAGGATGCCGGTGGTATCGTCGATATCGAATTTATGGTGCAATACGCGGCCCTGGCCTGGTCGTGGCAACACCCGGAGCTGGTGGAATTCACCGACAATATCCGCATCCTGGAAGCGCTGGAGCGGGTCGGATTGATGTCCGGCGAGGATGTCCTGAAGCTGCAGGACGCCTACAAGGCCTACCGGGCGGCGGCGCACCGATTGTCCCTGCAGAAGCAGCCGGGCGTGGTGAGCGGCGATCACTTCCATGCAGAAAGGCGCATGGTGATGCAGATGTGGAAGGCCTTCGAGCTGACCTGATTCGCTGCGATTTCCCATGAAGTAGACAGCATCCGGCGGGATGATGATCGCCGGAGCGGGTCGCGCTGTCGGTTGTTTGCGTGGGCTGTATAGATGTCAGGAATCGGGCGCGTGATGCCATTGCGCCAGGTCACAGGGAGTGACGAAATCCGCCCGGCCGCAAGGCTCGCTGGGCTAGACTGCCGGCATTCGATGCTCGGCACCCACTCGTGACGGCACCTGCCGCACGGCTGGATGAATGGAATACGGGGAGGCGAGAGCCTCCCCGGTCGTTTTTCGGAAAAGGCATGAGAATTCTGATCGTAGGCCCCTCCTGGGTGGGCGACATGGTGATGGCGCAGACACTCTTCCAGTGTCTGAAGCAGCGGCATCCGGACTGCGTGATCGACGTGCTGGCGCCCGACTGGAGCCGGCCGATCCTCGAGCGCATGCCCGAGGTGCGCCAGGCCCTGAGCTTCCCGCTCGGCCACGGCGTGCTGGACATCGCCTCGCGCCGGCGCATCGGCAAGTCGCTCAAGGGCCAGTACGACCAGGCGATCCTCCTGCCCAATTCGCTCAAGTCGGCGCTGGTGCCGTATTTCGCCGGCATCCCCAGGCGCACCGGCTGGAAGGGCGAGATGCGCTACGGCCTGCTCAACGACATTCGCGCGCTGGATAAAGAACGCTACCCGCTGATGATCGAGCGCTTCATGGCCCTGGCTTATGAGCCGGGCGCCGAGCTGCCGCAGCCTTATCCACAGCCGCGCCTGTCCATCGACCCGCAGACCCGCGAGGCCGCGCTGGCCAAGTTCGGCCTGAGCCTGGACCGCCCGGTGCTGGCGCTGTGCCCCGGCGCCGAGTTCGGCGAGGCCAAGCGCTGGCCGGCCGAGTACTACGCCAAGGTCGCCGAGGTGAAGATCCGCGCCGGCTGGCAGGTGTGGATCTTCGGCTCGAAGAACGACCATCCCGGCGGCGAAGACATCCGCATGCGCCTGATTCCCGGCCTGCGCGAGGAATCGGTCAATCTCGCCGGCGAGACCGCGCTGGCCGAAGCGATCGACCTGATGTCCTGCGCCAGTGCCGTGGTCACCAACGATTCCGGCCTGATGCACGTGGCTGCCGCGCTGAACCGCCCGCTGGTGGCGGTCTACGGCTCCACCTCGCCGCAGTTCACGCCGCCGCTGGCCGATGCGGTGGAAATCGTCCGCCTGGGCCTGGAATGCAGTCCCTGCTTCGACCGCGTGTGCCGTTTCGGTCACTACAACTGCCTGCGCGAGCTCAAGCCGCGTCCGGTACTCGAAGCGCTGGACCGACTGGTCGCCGACCCGGTGGATGTGGAAAGCGCCGAATGAGGGTCCTGCTGATCAAGACCTCGTCCCTGGGCGATGTCATCCACACCCTGCCGGCATTGACCGACGCCGCCCGCGCCATTCCCGGCATCCAGTTCGACTGGGTGGTGGAGGAAGGTTTCGCCGAGATTCCCGCCTGGCATCCGGCCGTGGCCCAGGTGATCCCGGTGGCGATCCGCCGCTGGCGCAAGAACCTCTGGCAGACGCTCAGGAGCGGCGAGTGGAGCCGCTTCAAGCGCCGCCTGAAAGAGGTCGACTACGACCTGGTGATCGACGCCCAGGGTCTGCTCAAGAGCGCCTGGCTGACCCGCTATGTACGCCGTCGCACCCCCGTCGCCGGGCTGGACAAGGAGTCGGCCCGCGAGCCGGCCGCCAGCCGTTTCTATAACCGGACTTACCCGGTTGCCTGGGGCCAGCACGCCGTCGAGCGCGTGCGCCAGTTGTTCGCCCAGGCGCTGGACTACCCGCTGCCCGCCGGCACCGGCGATTACGGCCTGGACCGCAATCGTCTGCTGGATGCGGTGGAGACCGAGCCCTACCTGGTGTTCCTGCACGGCACCACCTGGGTGACCAAGCACTGGCCCGAGGTGTACTGGCGCGAACTGGCCCAGCGCATGGGCGAGCGCGGCTGGCATGTCCGCCTGCCGTGGGGCAACGATGCCGAGCGGCAGCGTGCCGAGCGGCTCGCCGAAGGCTTGGAAAACGCCTCGGTGCTCCCCAAGTTAAGCCTCGCAGGCATGGCCAAGGTGCTGGCCGGCGCTTCCGCCTGCGTGGCGGTCGACACCGGGCTTGGCCACCTGGCCGCCGCCCTGGACGTGCCGACGCTGTCTCTGTTCGGCCCGACCAACCCCGGTCTGACCGGTGCCTACGGGCGCTCGCAGGTGCACCTGGCCAGCGACTGGCCCTCGTGTGCGCCCTGCCTGCAGAAGACCTGCACCTACCAGCCGACGGCCGAAGACAAGCGCCAGTTCGACCTGCGGCATGAACAGCCTCTGTGCTTCACGCGCCTGAATCCCCAGCGCGTGGCGACCCAGCTGGAGGCACTGCTGCTGGCCCCGGAGACGCTTCGATGACCCTGGCTTTCGTCCTTTACAAGTACTTCCCGTTCGGCGGGTTGCAGCGCGACTTCATGCGCATCGCCCTGGAATGCCAGCAGCGCGGCCACTCCATCCGCGTCTACACGCCGATCTGGGAAGGCGAAGTGCCGCCCGGCTTCGACGTGCGCGTGGCGCCGGTGAAGTCGCTGTTCAACCATCGCCGCAACGAGAAATTCAGCGCCTGGCTGGCCGCGGACCTCGCGCGCTCGCCGGTGGACCGGGTGATCGGCTTCAACAAGATGCCCGGCCTGGATGTCTATTACGCCGCCGACGGCTGCTTCGAGGACAAGGCGCAGACCCTGCGCAACTCCTTCTACCGCCGCTGGGGCCGCTACAAGCACTTCGCCGACTACGAGCGCGCGGTATTCGCGCCGGAGTCGAAGACCGAGATCCTGATGATCTCCGAAGTCCAGCAGCCGCTGTTCATCAAGCATTACCGCACCCCCGAGGCGCGTTTCCACCTGCTGCCGCCGGGCATAGCCCAGGATCGCCGCGCGCCGGCCAATGCCAGCGAGATTCGCGCCGAATTCCGTCGCGAATTCAAGCTGGCCGACGATGACCTGCTGCTGGTGCAGATCGGCTCCGGCTTCAAGACCAAGGGCCTGGACCGCAGCCTCAAGGCGCTGGCCGCGCTGCCGCGCAGCCTGCGCAAGCGCACCCGCCTGATCGCCATCGGCCAGGACGATCCCAAGCCCTTCCTGTTGCAGGTGAAGGCGCTGGGCCTGTCGGACAACGTGCAGATTCTCAAGGGGCGCAGCGACATCCCGCGTTTCCTGCTCGGTGCCGACCTGCTGATCCATCCGGCGTACAACGAGAACACCGGCACCGTGCTCCTCGAGGCGCTGGTCGCGGGCCTGCCGGTGCTGGTCACCGACGTCTGCGGCTATGCGCATTACATCGACGAGGCGAAAGCCGGTCGCGTGGTGCCGTCGCCCTTCGAGCAGGAGCGCCTGAATGCTGATCTCCAGCAGATGCTGGAAGATGACGCGGCGAGGGCGGAGTGGGGGCGCAATGGCCTGTCCTTCGCCGACAGCGCCGATCTGTACAGCATGCCGCAGCACGCCGCCGACCTGATCCTGCGGGAGCGCGCATGAACGCTTTTGCTCTGGTAGGAGCGAGCTTGCTCGCGAACAGCCGGCTGCACCGTGCCATCCCGTTCGCGAGCAAGCTCGCTCCTACAGGTGAGGGCGCGCAGTGAAGCTCGATCTGAGAGAACCTTTTAAAAGCCTGTGGGCCGGCAAGGACCCGTTCGTCGAAGTCGAGCGCCTGCAGGGCAAGGTCTACCGCGAACTGGAAGGCCGCCGCACGCTGCGCACCGAAGTCGAGGGGCGTGGTTACTTCGTGAAGATCCACCGCGGTATCGGCTGGGGCGAGATCGTCAAGAACCTGTTCAGCGCCAAGCTTCCGGTGCTCGGCGCCGGCCAGGAGCAGCGCGCCCTGGAGCGACTGCACCAGGCCGGCGTGGCGACCATGACTGCGGTGGCCTACGGCGAGCGCGGCGGCAATCCGGCCGCGCAGCACTCCTTCATCATCACCGAGGAGCTGGCGCCGACCACCGACCTGGAAGTCCTTTCGCTGGACTGGCTGCAGGCGCCGCCCGAGCCACGCCTGAAGCGCGCACTGATCGCCGAGGTGGCGAAGATGGTCGGCACCATGCACCGCGCCGGGGTCAACCACCGCGACTGCTACATCTGCCACTTCCTGCTGCACACCGACCGCCCGATCAGCGCCGATGACCTGCGCCTGTCGGTGATCGACCTGCACCGCGCCCAGACCCGCGCCGCCACTCCGCGGCGCTGGCGCGACAAGGACCTGGCGGCGCTGTACTTCTCCGCGCTGGACATCGGCCTTACGCGCCGTGACAAATTGCGCTTCCTGCGTGGTTACTTCCTGCGTCCGCTGCGTGACATCCTCCGTGAGGAAGCCGCGCTGCTGGCATGGATGGAGCGCAAGGCGGCCAAGCTCTACGACCGCAAACAACGATACGGAGACCTGCTCTGATGGCCGGCTGGGTACTCGAAGCCGACTACCAGCATCTCGCCGCCGATTTCGGCAGCCTGGATGCGGTGTTCGCCCTTGCAGGCGAACGCATCACCAAGGATGCGATGTCCGACGTCGTGCGCATCGAGCGCGACGGCGTGCGTTATTACGTCAAGCGCTACCGCAAGCCGGGCAAGGGCTTTCGCCGCTTCCTGCCGCGCCCGCGGGTGAAGGCCGAGTGGCAGAACCTCAAGCAGTTCGCCAAATGGGGCATTCCTACTGCCAAGGTGGTGGCGTACGGCCTGGAGCGCGAGCACGGCGGCTTCTCCCGTGGCGCGATCATCACCCGCGAACTGGTCGGCACCGAGGACCTGCAGGCGCTGGCCAAGCAGAAGGATCCGCGCCTGAAGGATCGCGCCTGGGTCGAGCACGTCATGCAGCAGCTGGCGCGCTACACGCGGACCATGCATGACCACCACTTCACCCACAACGACCTGAAGTGGCGCAACGTCCTCGTCGATGGCGAGGGCACGGTGTATTTCATCGACTGTCCGATCGGCGACTTCTGGATCGGCTTCATGCTGCGCTACCGCATCACCAAGGACCTGGCGACGCTCGACAAGGTCGCCAAGCGCCAGCTGTCAGCCACGCAGCGCCTGCGTTTCTACCTGCTGTACCGCCGGCGTGAGCGCCTGAATGCTTCGGACAAGAAGCGCATCCGCCACATCGTTCATTTCTTCGAGGGACGCGAGTGAAGGACTTCATTGCCGAGGGCGACCAGGCCCTGCTGGAAAGCCATGCCCTGGCTGATTTCGATGCCTTGTGGGCCCTGGAGCTGGTGGCCGTCGACGAGCCCAACACCGAGCGCGGTGGCTACAGCAGCGTCTACCGCCTGGAGCTGGACGGCACCGCCTACTACCTCAAGCGCCAGAGCAACCACCTGACCCGCAGCCTGAAGCGCCCGTTCGGCGAGCCGACCTTCAGCCGCGAGTTCCGCAATATCCAGCGCTACCACCAGCTCGGTATCCCCTCCATGCAGGCGGCCTTCTTCGGTGCGCGGCAGGTCGGCGGCGAGCGCCGGGCGATCCTGATGACCCGCGCGCTGGACGGCTGGCGCGACCTGGACAGCCTTTTGCAGGGCTGGTCGAACCTGCCCGCCGAGCGCCGCCAGGCGATCCTGCGCGCCTGCGGCATGCTTGCCCGGCGCCTGCACGAGGCCGGCCAGATGCACGGCTGCTTCTATCCCAAGCACATCTTCCTGCGCGAAACCGACGACGCCTTCGAGGCGACCCTGATCGACCTGGAGAAGACCCGCCCGTTGTGGTTCGGCCAGCGCGACCGCGTGCGCGACCTCGAGCCGCTGCTGCGCCGCGCGCCGGACTGGAACGAGACCGACGTGCGCAACCTGCTGGCGGCCTACCTGGGCACCTCGTCCACCGGGCCCGAGGTGGATGACTGGTATCGCCGCCTGGGCGCGCGCCGCAAGAAGAAGGAAAACCGCGCATGAGGCTGTCCGCCCTGCGCGATGCCGGCCGCACTCCGGCGCTGCCCCTGCGCATCGAGCTGGAAGACGGCGCCGGCCCGGCCGAACTGCGCCTGGACAGCCTGCTGCGCGTATTGCCCGGCCAGCGCTACGTCGGTGCGGCCAATTGGCG
>NZ_JBGLYK010000179.1:0-12109 GCF_047304025.1 Pseudomonas sp. Pseusp97
CCCCCCCCCCCCCCCCCCCCCCCCCCCCCCCCCCCCCCCCCCCCCCGCCCCCCCCACCCCCCCCCCCCCGCCCCCCCCCCCCCCCCCCCCCGGCGCCCGCCCCCCCCCCCCCCCCCCCCTCCCCGGTCGCCGCCCGCCCCCCCCGCTATCGTATGGGGGATCGCAAATTCGCTGCAGCTCAAGGCGGACGCGGCTCAAGCCTGCAGTTTCGTAATAATTCAATCCATGACGCATGATCGATAGATATGGATAATCGTCGCCTTTGCAAGCCGGCCGCCTTTGCGCGGTGTTGCCTGTCTGAACGCCGTCCGGCGGTGAAAAGGAGTGGGTCATGACGTTGGCGCTGATCATCGCGCTGCCTTTCTTCGGGGTATTGCTGCCGCTGCTGGCCGAGCGTTTCGGCCGCACCGCCTGCGCTGCCGCCACCGGCGTGGTGCCGCTCGCCGGCTTGATCCTGCTGATGTCCCAGCGCGCGGTGCTGGGCGCCGAGCCGCTGGTGCAGCGCGTGGACTGGTTACCGGAACTGGGCCTGAACCTCAGCCTGCGCCTGGACGGCCTGGGCTTCCTGTTTGCCCTGCTGATCCTCGGCATCGGCCTGCTGGTGATTCTCTACGCGCGCTATTACCTGTCGGAGAGAGAGCCAGCCGGGCGCTTCTTCGCCTTCCTGCTGCTGTTCATGGGCGCCATGCTCGGCGTAGTGCTCAGCGAAAACCTGCTGCTGATGCTGGTGTTCTGGGAGCTGACCAGCCTGTCGTCGTTCCTGCTGATCGGCTTCTGGGGCCATCGCTCGGACGCGCGCAAGGGCGCGCGCATGTCCCTGGCGGTCACCGGTGGCGGCGGCCTGGCACTGCTCGCCGGCATCCTGCTGATCGGCCATGTGGTCGGCAGCTTCGAGCTCTCCACCGTGCTCGGTGCCCGCGAGGTGCTGCAGGCCAGCCCGCTGTTCCCGCTGGCGCTGTGCCTGGTGCTGCTGGGCGTGTTCACCAAGTCTGCGCAGTTCCCCTTCCACTTCTGGCTGCCCCATGCGATGGCGGCGCCGACGCCGGTGTCGGCCTACCTGCATTCGGCGACTATGGTGAAGGCCGGCGTGTTCCTGCTGGCGCGCCTGTACCCGCTGCTGTCGGGTAATGACCTGTGGTTCTATCTGGTGAGCCTGACCGGTCTTGCGACTCTGTTGATGGGCGCCTTCATGGCGCTGTTCCAGAATGACCTCAAGGGCCTGCTGGCCTACTCGACCATCAGCCACCTGGGCCTGATCACCCTGCTGTTCGGCCTGGATTCGCCCATGGCCAACGTCGCGGCGATCTTCCACATCATCAACCACGCCACCTTCAAGGCCTCGCTGTTCATGGCCGCGGGGATCATCGACCACGAGACCGGCAGCCGCGACATGCGCCGCATCAACGGCATGTGGAAGTACATGCCGCATACGGCCGTGCTGGCGATGGTGGCGTCGGCTTCCATGGCCGGCGTGCCGCTGCTCAACGGCTTCCTCAGCAAGGAGATGTTCTTCGGCGAGACTCTGGCGCAGAACATGATGGGCAGCTTCAACTGGGTGATCCCGGCATTGGCGACCGTTGGCGCGCTGTTCTCGGTGAGCTACTCGGTGCGCTTCATCCACGACGTGTTCTTCAACGGCGAACCGATCAACCTGCCCAACCCGCATCCCCACGAGCCGCCGCGCTACATGAAGGTGCCGGTGGAAATCCTCGTGCTGATCTGCCTGCTGGTGGGCGTCATGCCGGGAGTCATCGTCGGCCCGCTGCTGGCCGGCGCTGCCGCCTCGAGCCTGAACGGCGCGCTGCCGGAATACAGCCTGGCGATCTGGCACGGTTTCAACGCGCCGCTGGCGATGAGCTTCGTTGCCACCGCTGGCGGCGTGCTGCTCTACGTGCTGCGCAAACCGCTGTTCGACTGGTACGCCGGGCTGCCGGCGATGGACGCCAAGCTGGTGTTCGAACAGCAGGTGCAGCGTGTGGTGCGCTTTGCCGCGCGCGTGACCGGCTACCTGGAGAACGGCTCGCTGCAGCGCTACGCCATGCTGCTGGTGCTGGCCGCCGTGGTGGTGGTGTTCGCCGGCCTCGCACCGCTGCCCGCTATCCAGGGTGACCGCGCGCAGACGCCGCTGGACGGCATCACCGCGTTGGGCCTGGTTCTGCTGGCCATCGCCGGGCCGCTCACCGTCTGGTTCCATCGCCAGCGCCTGACCGCGCTGGTGATCCTCAGCATCGCCGGGTTGCTGGTAGCCCTGGCCTTCGCCCGCTTCGCCGCACCCGACCTTGCGCTCACGCAACTGTCGGTGGAAGTGGTGACCATGGTCCTGCTGATGCTGGCGCTGTACTACCTGCCGGCGCGTACGCCGAAGACCTCCAGCAGTCTGCGCCGCCTGCGCGACTTCGTGATCGCCATCGGCGCCGGCGTGATGGTGACGCTGCTGACCTACGCCGTGCTCACCCGTCCCTACGACAGCATCGCCGGCTATTACCTGGAGAACAGCGTCTCCGGTGGTGGCGGGCACAACGTGGTGAACGTGATCCTGGTGGACTTCCGCGGCTTCGATACCCTCGGCGAGATCACCGTGCTGGCGATTGCCGCGGTCGGCATCTTCGCGCTGCTCGAAGGCCTGCGCCTGCTGCGCCGCGAGACTGACGACGAAGGCCGCGCCTGGGCGAAGGACCGCTTCCCGCCGATCCTCGCCACGCTGTCGCGCCTGCTGCTGCCGCTGGCGCTGCTGGTCTCGGTGTTCATCTTCCTGCGCGGGCACAACCTGCCGGGCGGCGGCTTCATCGCCGGGCTGATCACCTCGGTGGCGCTGATCCTCCAGTACATTGCCTGCGGCAGCCGCTGGGTGAGCACGCGCCTGCCGCTCGACTACAGCCGCCTCGCCGGCCTCGGTGTGCTGATCGCCGGGCTGACCGGGCTGGGCGCCTGGTTCTTCGGTTTCCCGTTCCTCACCTCGGCGTTCGGCCACTTCCATATTCCGCTGGTGGGCGACATCGAGCTGGCCACCGCCATGCTCTTCGACCTGGGCGTGTACTTCACCGTGGTCGGCGCGACGCTGTTGATCCTCTCGGGCCTCGGTTCGGTCACTGCGCCGCCCCCCTCGTTAGAGCCAAGAGAGCCGCTGTTGTCCAAGGAGGCGCCCTGATGGAAGCGCTGTTCGCCATCGCCCTCGGCCTGCTGACCGCCAGCGGTGTCTACCTGCTGCTGCGCGCACGCACCTTCCCGGTGGTGCTGGGGCTGACCCTGCTGTCCTACGCGGTCAACCTGTTTCTCTTCGCCATGGGCCGGCTGGCCGGCGATCCGGCGGTGATCGGCCAGGTCGCCAACGCCGGTGACCCGATTCCCCAGGCGCTGGTGCTGACCGCCATCGTCATCGGCTTCGCCATGACCGCCTTCGTCATCGTGCTGGCCCTGCGCGGGCTGGCGGAGACCGGCGGCGACCATGTGGACGGTGGCAACGGGGAGGAAGGCCAATGAACCACTGGCTGATTCTTCCCGTCCTGCTGCCGCTGTTCGCCGGTTGCGCGCTGCTGCTCGCGGGCGAGCGCCTGCAGCGCGGCCTGTCGCTGCTCGCGACCCTGGCGCTGCTGCCGCTTTCCGCCGTGCTGCTGCAACAGGCCGATAGCGGCGTGGTGCAGTTCTACGCGCTGGGCAACTGGCAGCCGCCGTTCGGCATCATCCTCGTGCTGGATCGCCTGAGTGCCCTGATGATCGCGGCTACCGCGCTGCTCGCCAGCCTGTCGCTGATCTACGCGGTGCGTGGGGATGACCGGTGTGGCAAGCGCTTCCATGCGCTGTTCCAGTTCCAGCTGCTGGGCTTGAACGGGGCCTTCCTCACCGGAGACCTGTTCAACCTCTTCGTGTTCTTCGAGATCCTGCTGATCGCCTCCTACGCGCTGCTACTGCATGGCGGCGGGGCAGGGCGGGTGCGCGCGGGTGTGCACTACGTGGTGCTCAACCTCGTCGGTTCGGCGTTCTTCCTCATTGCGGTGGGTACGCTGTATGGCATCACCGGCACCCTGAACATGGCGCACATGGCCGAGCGCGTGGCCCAGTTGAGCGCCGAGCAGGCGCCGCTGGTGCGCGCCGCGGCGCTGTTGCTGCTGGTGGTGTTCGGACTGAAGGCGGCACTGCTGCCGCTGTACTTCTGGCTGCCCAAGGCCTACGCCGAGGCCAGCGCGCCGGTGGCGGCGCTGTTCTCGATCATGACCAAGGTCGGCATCTACTCGATCCTGCGCGTGTATACGCTGATCTTCGGCGAGCAGGCCGGCGAGCTGGCGAACCTCGCGCAGGCTTGGCTGTGGCCGCTGGCGCTGGCCGGGATAGTCGCCGGGGCGCTGGGTGCGCTGGCGGCGACCACGCTGCAAGGCCTGTTGTCCTACCTGGTGGTGGTTTCCGCCGGCACGCTGCTGGCGGCCATCGCGCTGGGCACGCCGGAGGCGCTGTCTGCGGCGCTCTACTACCTGTTGCACAGCATCTGGGTAGCCGGTGGCCTGTTCCTGCTCGCCGACCTGATCGCCCGCCAGCGCGGTGAGAAGGGCGGCCGACTGGTGCAGGGACCGGCGCTGCTGCAGCCGCATCTGCTCGGTGGTGCGTTCTTCTTCGGTGCCATTGCCGTTGCCGGCCTGCCGCCGCTCTCGGGTTTCCTCGGCAAGCTGATGCTGCTGCGCTCGGTGAGCGGCGGCAGCGAGGCCGTCGCACTGTGGAGCGTCGTGCTGGTCAGCGGGCTGGTGACCATAGTCGCGCTGAGCCGCGCCGGCAGCACCCTGTTCTGGCGCACGGGCCTGAGTGTGCTGGGCAGTGCCAATCGTGAGCCGGTGAAGATGCTCGCCGCTTTCGGCCTGCTGGCCAGCGCTCCGCTGATGGTGGTCGCCGCGCGGCCGCTGATCACTTATGCACAGGCCACGGCCGTGCAATTGCTCGATGCCGGCCTTTACCGCCAGGCGATCCTGCTGGGAGGTGGCGCATGATCCGGCGCATCCTTCCGCATCCATTGCTCAGCGGCGTGCTGCTGGTCAGCTGGCTGCTGCTGGTCAACGACTTCTCCCTCGGCCACTGGCTGCTGGGCGCATTCCTCGGCCTGACGATCCCGCTGCTGTGCCGCAACCTGCTGCTGGCTGCGCCGCGCATCCAGCGTCCGGGCCTGCTGCTGCGCTTTATCGGCCTGGTGCTCTACGACATAGTCGTGGCCAACCTGCAGGTGGCGAAACTGGTGCTGGGGCCCAAGGCGAAGCTGCAGCCGGGCTTCGTCGAGATTCCTCTGGAGCTGACCGATGACCTGGCCATCAGCATCCTCGCCAGCGTCATCACCCTGACGCCGGGCACCTGTTCCGCCGACCTCTTCGCCGACCGCCGCACGCTGCTGGTGCACGGCATCGACGTACCCGACCCGCAGGCGCTGGTGGCGGACATCAAGGCGCGCTACGAGGCGCCGCTGAAGGAGGTGTTCCCGTGCTCGGCATCGTGATCCCGATCTGCCTGGCGTTGCTGGGGCTCGCCGTGCTGCTCACCGTGGCGCGGCTGATTCGCGGGCCCTCGGTGGCGGACCGCATCCTCGCGCTGGACACCCTGTCGGTGGAAGCCATCGCGCTGATCGTGCTGTTCGGCATCTGGAAGGGCAGCGGCCTGTACTTCGAGGCGGCGCTGCTGATTGCGGTGATGGGCTTCGTCAGCACCGTGGCCTTGTGCAAGTTCCTGCTGCGCGGAGACATCATCGAATGAGTGTTCTGATCGAAGCGCTGGTCTGTGTGCTGTTGCTGGCCGGCAGCCTGTTTGCCCTGCTCGGCGCCATCGGCCTGTACCGGTTGCCGGACTTCTACACGCGCCTGCACGCGCCGACCAAGGCCTCGACCCTGGGGGTGGGCGGGGTGGTGCTGGCTTCGCTGCTGTATTTCAGTACGCGCGGCGAGGGTGTCAGCTTGCATGAAATACTGATCACCGTGTTCCTCTTCATCACCGCGCCGGTGAGCGCGCACCTGCTGGCCAAGGCGGCGATGCAGCAGCGGGTGCGGGTGGAGCGGGGGACCAAGGGCAAGCCCTGGGACTGATTGTTTGCGATGCTTGTGGATTGGGTGCTTTGCGCCGCTTTGGCGTGCGCGTGGACTCTGTGTTTCGCCCCCTCGGGCGAGTCCCTTTTGGCAAACGTCGGATAGCCGCCCTCCCAAAAGGAACCAAAAGGTCTTGCCCCGGACATCCGGTTTTTCGCTCAGGCGAAAAATTCCCTCGTTGAAGCGAAGTTTCCGGGGCACGCGTCGAAGGGCCATCCCTGGCCCATCGCCGCTCTCGCGACATCCATGTCGCTCAACCCCTGAAACTCCGCTTCTACGAGGCCTCCTGAACGGGGCATTCGGTGCGTGCGGATGTTCCTCTGGAAACCTTCAGAACCGGAGCCGGGGAGCTTTTCGTAGGAGCGGACCTTGTCCGCGAATTCCCTTGCGGCGGAAGCGAATCTTTCAGGATCACGCCATATCATCCCGCCAACTGTAGGAGCGAGCTTGCTCGCGAACCGCCCCAGCGCCGGAACCGCCGGTGAATCTGTTCGCGAGCAAGCTCGCTCCTACGAAAGATCTCCAGCCCATACAGTTTCCCCGCGATTCTGTACCTGTCGGCCGCCAGTGCGCGCCTCCTATACTCCAGGCACCTTTTGACTGGAGCGTCCCGTGCAGCAATCCCGGCCGTTCGCCCTCGCGTGCCTGGTGCTGGCCATGGCGCTGTGGGGCAGTTCCTTCATCGCGCTGAAATTCGCCTTCCAGGAAATGCCGGCCATGTGGGTGATCTTCGCCCGTATGGCGCTGGGCAGCCTGATCTTCCTCGCCGCCTGGCGCTGGCGAGGGCGCATCGACTACCGCGCCGGCGACTGGAAGTGGCTGCTGGCGCTGGCCGCCTGCGAGCCCTGCCTGTACTTCATCTTCGAGTCCCTGGCGCTGCAGCACACCAGCGCAGCCCAGGCCGGGATGATCACCGCACTGCTGCCGTTGCTGGTAGCGGTCGGCGCGTTCTTCCTGCTGCACGAGAAGATCGCCCGCAACACCTGGCTGGGCTTCGCCCTGGCGGTGCTCGGCTCGCTCTGGCTGACCCTGGCGAGCGAGCCGGACCGTCACGCGCCCGACCCGCTGCTGGGCAACTTCTACGAGCTGCTGGCGATGTTCTGCGCCACCGGCTACACCTGTTGCTCAAGCACCTGTCGGCGCGCTACTCGCCCTTCATCCTGACGGCCATGCAGGCGTTCATCGGCTCGCTGTTCTTCCTGCCGCTGGCGCTGGCGACCTCCGGAATGCCGGCGGCGCCCGGCCTGACCGGCTGGTTCGCCCTGGCCTACCTGGGCAGCGTGGTCACCGTCGGTGCCTATGGCTTGTACAACTTCGGCGTCAGCCGCCTGCCGGCGAGCCAGGCGACCGGCTTCATCAACCTGATCCCGGTGTTCACCCTGATCTTCGCCGCGCTGCTGCTGGGCGAGGTGCTCAGCGGCCAGCAGGCGCTGGCCGCCGGCCTGGTGTTCGCCGGCGTCGCCCTCAGCCAGTGGCGCAGCGCGCCGCCCACAGCGCCCGCCGGTGTGCTGGACTGAACCTGTTGAACCGCTTGCCCTGCCAGGAGAACGACACGATGGCCGCCCAGGAACGCAACTGGACCCGCGAGGCGATCCGCATCATCGAAGCGGATTTCCAGCGCAGCGCCGATACCCACCTGATCCCTCTGGAGATGCCCGGTCTGCCGGGCGTCGACCTGTACTTCAAGGACGAGTCGAGCCATCCCACCGGCAGCCTCAAGCACCGGTTGGCGCGCTCGCTGTTCCTCTATGCGCTGTGCAACGGCTGGCTGAAGCCGGGGGCGCCGGTGATCGAGGCGTCCAGCGGCTCGACGGCGATCTCCGAGGCGTATTTCGCGCGGCTGCTCGGCGTGCCCTTCATTGCCGTGGTGCCGGCCAGCACCTCCAAGGAGAAGATCGCGCAGATCGCCTTCTACGGTGGCCAGGCGCACCTGGTGGAGGACCCGACGCAGATCTACGCGGAGTCCGAGCGCCTGGCGAAGGAAACCGGCGGCCACTTCATGGACCAGTTCACCTACGCCGAGCGCGCCACCGACTGGCGGGCGAACAACAACATCGCCGAGTCGATCTTCCAGCAGTTGCGCCACGAGCGCTTCCCCGAGCCGTCCTGGCTGGTCTCCAGCCCCGGCACCGGCGGCACCCTGGCGACCCTGGGGCGCTTCGCCCGCTACCGCCGGCATGACACCCGCGTGCTCTGCGCCGATGCCGAACGCTCGGTGTTCTTCGATTCCTACAAGACCGGCGACCGCGACCTGACCCTGAGCTACGGCTCGCGCATCGAAGGCATCGGCCGCCCGCGCGTGGAGGCCTCCTTCCTGCCCAACGTGCTCGATGCCTGCTGCAAGGTGCCGGATGACCTTTCCCTGGCTGCCATGCACTACCTGGCGCAGCGCCTGGGCCGGCGCGTCGGCGGCTCCAGCGGCACCAACCTGATCGGCGCGCTGCTGGTGGCGCGGCAGATGGTGGCGCGGCGCGAGAGCGGCTCGGTGGTGGCGATCCTCTGCGACGGCGGTGAGCGCTACGAGACCACCTATTACAACCCGTTGTGGCTGATTTCCCAGGGCTTCGACCTCGATCCGCTGATCGAGTCCGTGCGCCAGTGCGCCGAGCACGGCGCGGCGCTGCCCGGCGAGCTGCCCTGCATCGGGCTGGACTGACCCCCATGGAGGGAGCATGAAGACCATCGGCCTGATCGGCGGCATGAGCTGGGAGTCGACCATTCCCTATTACCGGCAGATCAACGAACGCATCAAGGAACGCCTGGGCGGCCTGCACTCGGCGAAGGTTGCGCTGTACAGCGTGGACTTCCACGAGATCGAACGCCTGCAGCACGCCGGCGACTGGGACGCTGCCGGGCGCGTGCTGGCGAACGCGGCCCGTTCGTTGAAGGCGGCAGGCGCGGACTTACTCGTGCTCTGTACCAACACCATGCACAAGGTGGCGCCGGCCATCGAGGCGGCGGTGGATATCCCGCTGCTGCACATCGCCGACCCGACCGCCCAGGCGATCCGCGCGGCGGGCGTTGTCACGGTCGGCCTGCTGGGCACTCGCTTCACCATGGAGCAGGCGTTCTACAAGGATCGCCTGGTGGACAGGTTCGGCCTGCAGGTGCTGACGCCGGGCGAGGCCGATCGCCAGGTGGTGCACCGGATCATCTACGAGGAACTCTGCCTGGGGCGGATTCGCGACGAGTCGCGGGAAGAGTACCGGCGCATCATCGGGGCATTGGTGGAGCAGGGCGCGGAAGCGGTGATCCTCGGCTGCACGGAAATTTCCCTGCTGGTCGGCGCGGCGGATGCCCCGGTGCCGCTGTTCGACACCACCGCATTGCACGCCCTGTACGCGGCCGACGCCGCCCTTCGAGGAGTACCCGGAACATGAGCTTCATCAGCCTGAGGGTGCGTGCGGCGTTCATCATGCACGGCTACGACGAGCAGAACCGCGAAGTGATCGAACAGGTCGCGGACCCGGATTTCGTCGAGAAACTGGTGCGCCTCGAGCGCATCCAGTCGATCAGCGAGAAATACGTGCTGGTGACCGCCAGCGATGGCCGACTGGCGTACTGGGAATACGACGGCGACTTCGCCGTGCTCAAGGCCCGGTTGATGGCGGCGGGGTTGCTGGTTTGATTTTCCATGTGCGTAGGAGCGGACTCCGTCCGCGATAGCTCCGCATCGCGCCGGATACCCATCGCGGACGAAGTCCGCTCCTACGTTGTTTGCAGCTCGTAGGGCGCATAACGCGTCAGCGTTATCCGCCGCTACAACCGGCGGATAACCTGTTCCAGGTTATGCGCCCTACGGTCGGAGCTTCACCGGCGGCGATCAATCGCCGCTGGAACCGCCCGGATAGGCGCAGCCGCGCATGACCTTGTCGTCCAGGCGCAGCTCGGCGGACAGGTTGCTCAGCGCGCCGCTCATGCTGTCCTGGCAGCGCGCCGGGGCAACCCAGAGCTCGACCTTCTCGCCGTTGGCTTCGCTGGAGTAGCTGGTGCTGCCGTCGGGCACGCCTTCGGCAATATAGGGCAGGACCAGGGATTCCTTGCCCGGCTGCTCGATCAGCATGCCCTGGCTGTTGACCAGCACGCTCCAGCCCGGTTCGTTGCCGTGGGCGCGGACCACCGCGCGCTTGAAGTTCGGATCATCGCAGCCGGAGCCTTCGTTCTGCAGGCGATAGACCTTGGAGACTTCCAGCTTGCCGTCGGTGCCCTGGGCGCTGCTGCCGCTGAAGCTGCCGCGCAGGTCGGCGTACAGCGAGGCGGCGCCGTCGTTGAACATCTCCAGCGCGTCGCGGGGCAGGCCGGTGTTGCCGGTGTCCTCGATGCTGAAGCGGCGTTGCTCGGTGCAACTGCGGAACACCAGCTTGCCGTCCTGGCGGGTCAGTTCGCCCTGCAGGCGGGTGGAGGCGTTAAGATCGGTCTTGTTCGGCGTCCACACCTGGCAGGCGGCGAACAGGGGCAGCAGGCTGAACAGAATGAAACGGCTGGATCGCATGGAACGGGCTCCCTCGAAAGTGCGCCCACGTTACCCAGCGAAGCCGGCCACCTCAAGCCGACGAGGAGGATTTCGGATGATTCGTTGCAAGCGCGCCTACGAAGCGGCGGCGCAGGAAGACGGCCAGCGCGTGCTGGTTGACCGCCTGTGGCCACGGGGGATTCGCAAGGAGGACCTGCAGATGCTGCAGTGGGCCAAGGAGGCGTCGCCGTCCAACGAACTGCGCCAGCGCTTCCATCATGATCCGAGCCTGTTCGAGGAATTCCGCAAGGCCTACCACGGCGAGCTGAATGCCCATCCGGAGCACTGGATGGGCCTGCTTGACCTGGCGCGCAAGGGCACGCTTACGCTGCTTTATGCCGCGAAGGACGAGGAGTACAACAACGCCCGGGTGCTGGCGGAGTTTCTCGAGGATGAGCTGGAGAAGCAGGACGAGGGGAGCTCGCCGGTTTGCTTCGTCGGCAAGGCCGAGTAGCGCTGTTCGCGAGCAAGCTCGCTCCTACAGTTCACGCATGGTGCTTTTCGTAGGAGCGAGCTTGCTCGCGAACCGCTGCAGAAGGCGCAGTCGTAGGGCGAATAACGCGCCAGCGTTATCCGCCGCGCGGCTTCCGGCGAATAACCTGTTCCAGGTTATGCGCCCTACGAGGACGTTCTGTTACCAGATCTTGTACACCTGCCCGCTCTGCTTGCCTTCCACGCTGCGGGCGAAGCCCAGGGCGGCGTCGGCGGCCGGCACCGGCTTGAAGCCGCGGAAGAACGGCGCGTAGCCCTCCATCGACTCCACCAGCACGTTCGGACTGACCGCGTTGATCCGCTGGCCGCGCGGCAATTCCAGGGCGGCGCTGCGCACGAAGCCCTCCACTGCGCCGTTGACCAGACTGGCCGAGCTGCCCAGCACGATGGGCTGCTCGCTGAGGATGCCGGTGGTGAGGGTGAAGGAGGCGCCGTCGTTGGCGTACTGGCTGCCAATCAGCACCAGATTCACCTGGCCCATCAGCTTGTCCTTCAGACCGACCGCCATTTCCGCCTCGCCCATTTCCGCCAGGGCACCGAAGTGCACCTTGCCGGCGGCGCTGATCAGCGCGTCGAAGCCGCCGACCTGTTCGAACAGCGCGCGGATCGAGGCGCTGTCAGTGATGTCCACGCGATAGTCGCCGCTGCTGCGGCCAACGCGGATGATCTCGTGGCGCGGGGCCAGTTCGTTGTAGACGGCCTGGCCGAGGGTGCCGCTGGCGCCGATCAGGATGATTTTCATGAGCACTCCACTGAGGTGTTTGGCTGATAGTGAATTCAGTCTAGAGTGAGCTTCTGTTTTGATAATCCATCCAATCGGTAACTTTTGGTTTTCATATGGAAACAATCGCCAGTGATCTGCAAGACCTTTCCGCCTTCGCCGTGCTGCTTGAATGCGGCAGCTTCACCCGTGCGGCGGAGAAGCTCGGCTGCAGCAAGGGCCAGTTGTCCAAACGGATTTCCGCGCTGGAGCAGGCACTGGGCGCGACCCTGGTGCACCGCACCACGCGGCGCCTGTCCCTGACCGCCGCGGGCGCCGCGCTGTTGCCCGAGG